>JAGWVC010000081.1 GCA_018971065.1 Sphingomonadales bacterium
CCGTTGCCGGTCAGCAGCACGGCCCGCGCCGCGCCGCCCCATTCGATCTCGTCGAGGATTTCGCCCAACCGGCGATGCACCGCCAGCGAGATGGCGTTGCGCTGCGCGGGGCGGTTCAGGGTGATTCGCGCCACGCCGTCTTCCAGCGCGAACAGCACGCAGTCGTCATCCCCCGGCACGGCGATCAATCCTCGATTTCGAGCGCGCGTTCGGGGCAGGAAAGCGCGCCGTGGCGGGCTTTCTTCTCCTGTCCCTCGGGCACGTCGATGTTGCCGGGAACAATGAAGCCCTCATCGTCGAGGTCGAAAATGTCGGGCGCGAACGACCAGCATCGCGCGTGGCCCTGGCACTTTTCGCGATGCACGATGATTCTCATGTTCGGGTCCTTTCCGGCGGTGATGGCCTGCGAACCGGCTTATCCCAATATTACCCTCAAGTGCAAAATATAACTGGCCTCGCCCTGCGGATTGGCATAAGACCGTGGCTGCAACGGCGCTGAGCCAATCCGGAATCGCGCCGCCCATTAGCGGCTGGGGGACGAGTACAGGCAGGTTATGGGCGATCAGGAGTTCAGGCAGGAATTCAGGCTTGAGGCGCGCGCGTGGCTGCGGAGCAATTTTCCCGCCGCGCTGCAGGGCGTCAACGGGCTCAAGTTCCAGGGCAGCGCCAAGGCCGCCGCCGCTGACGATGATTTCCAGACCTGGCGGCAGCGCATGGCCGGCAAGGGCTGGGGCGTGCCGGCCTGGCCGGTGGCTTATGGCGGGGCCGGGCTTTCGGCCGACCAGGCCAAGGTGATTGCCGAGGAGATCGCCGCGCTGGGCGCGTTCAACCCGATCCGGTCGTATGGCCAGATGATGCTGGGCCCGACGCTGCTGGAATTCGGCACCGAGGCCCAGAAGCTGGAACACCTGCCGCCGATCGCGCGGCATGAGCGCCGCTGGTGCCAGGGCTTTTCCGAGCCGGGCGCCGGATCGGACCTGGCCTCGTTACAGACCCGCGCCACCGACATGGGCGACCACTGGGTGGTCAACGGCCAGAAGATCTGGACCTCCGGCGCCGACGAGGCGGACTGGTGCTTCGCGCTGGTCCGCACCGACACCTCGAAGAAGCAGGGCGGCATCAGCTTCCTGCTGATCGACATGAAATCGCCGGGGATCGAAGCCCGGCCGATCGTGCTGATCAGCGGCGCGACCCATTTCTGCGAGGTGTTCTTCAACGACGTGAAAGTGCCCAAGGGCAACCTTGTCGGCGCGGTCAACGGCGGCTGGACCGTCGCCAAGCGCCTGCTGCAATATGAGCGCGGCAACCTTGCCGAAGTGAAGGCCGGCCAGCCCGCGCTGGCGCCGCTGGCGCACGAAATGGTCGGCACCGACAGCGATGGCCGCATCGCCGATCCGGACTTGCGCGGCCGGCTGATCGCCAATGGCATGCGTCAGGCCGCCTATACCGCCACGCTGGCCCGCTTTGCCGAGGAAGCCGCACAGGGCGGGCCGGGCAACGGCGTTTCGGTCTCGAAGAACCTGTGGTCGGGCATTGCCCAGCAGAGCGCCGAACTGCTGCTGGAAGTGCTGGGGCACGACGGCCTGGGCTGGTCGGCGCAGGGTTATGCCCGGACCGGGTACGAAGCCACGCGCGCTTTCATGCACAGCCGCGCGTTCTCCATCTATGGCGGCAGTTACGAAGTGCAGAACAACATCACCGCGAAGCGTTCGCTGGGGCTTCCCGAATGAACGGGCCGGAACCGCAGATGCACGCCGCCGGGGCGCTGAGCGAAGAGCAGGTGATGCTGCGCGAAATGGCCGCCGGCTGGCTGCGCGACCGGATGCCGGTGAGCGCCACGCGCGCGCTGTACGATCACTGGGGCGGCGGCCGCGAAGGCGACGGGCCGGGGTACGACCCCGAAGCCTGGGCCGAAATGGCGGCGATGGGCTGGGCCGGCATCATCGTGCCGGAAAGCTGCGGCGGGCTGGATTTCGGCGTGCGCAGCCTGGGACTGGTGCTGGAGGAAATCGGGCGCACGCTGGCGGCGGCGCCTTTGGCCGGTTCGGCGCTGGTTGCCGCCAGCGCGCTGCTGGGCGGCAACGATGCGCAGCGGCAGCGCTGGCTGCCGGGCATTGCCGATGGAACGCTGGTCGGCGCGCTGGCGCTGGAGGAAGGACCGCGCCACGCGCCGGCCAGTACCGCGCTGACGGCCACGCCGGCGGCTGGCGGCTGGCGACTGGATGGCAGCAAGCGTCCGGTGGCCGACGGCATGGGCGCCGGATTGTTCGTGACCGTCGCGCGCACATCCGGCGCCGCCGGGGACAGCGACGGCCTGACGCTGTTCGCGGTGCCCGCCGATACACCGGGGCTGACCCGCACGGCGATGGACCAGATCGACGCGCGCCGCCCGGCGGAACTGCGTTTCGACGGCGTATCGCTGCCCGACGATGCGGTGATCGGTACGGTGGGCAACGGTTGGGCGCTGCTGGCGCCGGTGCTCGATCGCGCCGCCGCCGGGGCTGCGGCAGAACTGCTGGGCCTGGCCGAGGCGGCGTTCGAGACCACGGTCGATTACCTGAAGGTGCGGGTGCAGTTCGGCCGGCTGATCGGCTCGTTCCAGGCGCTTCAGCACCGCGCGGCCGAGCTGTTCGCCGAACTGCAACTGGCCCGGTCCGCCGTCGAGGCCGCGCTGGCGGGCATTGACGCGGGCAGCGCCGATGTGCCCGCGCTGGTCTCGCTGGCCAAGGCATTCGCGGGCGAAACCGCGCTGCGCGCCGCGCGCGAGATGATCCAGATGCACGGCGGCATCGGCATGACTCACGAACACGATGCCGGGCTGTACCTGAAGCGCGCGATGGTGCTGAACCAGGCTTACGGCAACCCGGCGCATCATCGCGATCGCTGGGGCCGCCTCAACGGATACTGAACCCCGGGGAATCGGTCCATGCACAGCCGCGAAGTCCAGCTCAAGCGCCGCCCGACCGGCGCCCCCGTTCCCGACGATTTCGCCCTCGTCAGCCGCGAGGTGCCGCCCCCTGCCCCCGGCGAAGTGCAGGTGCGCAACCTGTGGATGGCGGTCGATCCCGCGATGCGCGGCCGGATGAGCGACGCCAAGAGCTATGTCCCGCCGTTCGCGCTGGATGCGGCGATGGAAGGCCCCGCGATCGGCGAAGTGCTGGCCTCGGCCGCCCCCGGCTTTGCCCCCGGCGATCTGGTGTTCTCGCGGCTGGGCTGGCGCGAGGTGTTCAACGCGCCCGCATCGGCGCTGCAGCACCGGGAGCGCGGCGCGGTGCCCGATTCGGCGTGGCTGGGCTATGCCGGCTCCACCGGGCTTACCGCCTATGTCGGCCTGGTGCGGATCGCGCAGGTCAGGGCGGGTGATGTCGTGTTCGTCTCCGCCGCGTCAGGCGCGGTCGGCTCGCTGGCATGCCAGATGGCGAAGATCATGGGCGCGCGGGTCATCGCCTCGGCGGGCGGGCCGAAGAAGCTGGCCTTCCTGCGCGACGAACTGGGGGTCGATGCCGCGATCGACTACAAGGCCGAACCCAGCATGACCAAGGCGCTGGCACGCGCTTGCAAGGAGATCGGCGCCTCGGGCATCGACGTCAATTTCGAGAACGTCGGCGGCGATCATCTTCAGGCCGCGCTGGCGCTGGCCAACAAGCACGCGCGCTTCGCGATCTGCGGCATGATCTCGCAGTACAACGTCACCGACGCGCCCACCGTGCCGCGCAACCTGACGATGCTGATGACCAAGTCGATCCGCATGGAAGGCTATATCGTGCTGGACCACATGGACCTGGAGGCGCGGTTCCTGGCCGATGTGAAGGCGTGGGCGGCGCAAGGGCTGATCAAGGAAGTGCTGACAGTCAGCGAGGGGATCGACCACGCATTGGACGCGTTCAACGGCCTGTTCACCGGGGCCAACCTGGGGCGAACGCTCGTCAAGCTCGCCTGAGTGGCGACGGCTTTCCATAATCCTTGGGCACCGCGCGCGCGGTGGCGATCACCGCCACGCCGGCCAGCGCCAGCACGCCCCCCAGCACCATCACCGGCGTGATCCGCGTACCGAAATACCACGCCGCGAACGCCGTCCCCATCACCGGCGAGGCCAGCGTCAGCGGCATGATCGTCGAGACCGGATAGCGCTGCAGCAGCCACGCCAGCAGCCCCTGCCCCAGCACGGTCGAACCCAGCACCATGAACGCGAACCAGCCGGCGGCCACCCAGCCGATATGGCCAACGGCGGCCAGCCGCGCATGGTCCACCGCCAGCGCGAACGGCGCCACTGCCAGCGCCCCCATCAGCCCGTTCCACGCCTGGATGTTCAGTACCGAAATCCCGCCCAGCTTGCGCTGCAGCAGCGTTGCGCCGCCGAACGTCATCGCTGCGGCAGCCATCACCAGCACCGCCGGAATGTCGCCAATCACCCGCCGGTCGAACACCAGGATCGCCACGCCAGCGAACGCCAGCACCACGCCCAGCGCCTTGCGGCCGGACAGCCGCTCCTTGTAGATCAGCGCCCCCAGCAGCAGCGAGAACGGCACGCTCAACTGCCCGGCGATCGCCAGCGCCGGAATATTGTGCGCCATCCGCATCGCCAGGTTCATCAGCAGCAGGAACAGCCCACCGTTCAGGAAGCCGTACAGCGCCAGCACCCGATTCTTCCCCGGCACCGGGCGGAACGCGAAGGCGCAGCACAGGAACACCGCGCTCATCCGCAGCAGCACAGCCAGCAGCGGCGCGGTGGCATCCACCGCCACCTTGGTGGCCACGACGTTCAGCGCGAACAGCACGTTGACGATCTGAGCCAGCAGCACGCCGCCCGCGCCCAATCCGTTGTTCGTCGTTGTCGTGTTCACCCGGTTTCTCCCTGCGCGGCCCTGCCATGCGCCACCGCGCCGCGTTAGCCAAGCCGGCTTGGCCAATCTGCCCAAAAGTAACCTTGAGTGCAATAATCCTTGTGCACGGCGCCGCCACGGCTTATCCGGTGGGCAACAGACAATCCACGGGAACCCCGATGCCGCAACACTCTGCCCCGGAATTCGCCGCATGACCGCCCGCGCGCTCGACGGCGTCAAGGTGCTGGACCTCAGCCGCGTGCTTGCCGGCCCCTGGTCCACCCAGATCCTCGCCGACCTTGGCGCCGAGGTGATCAAGATCGAACTGCCCGGCAATGGCGACGACACCCGCGCCTGGGGGCCGCCCTATCTGGAAGGCCCGGACGGCCAGCCCGAGATCGGCACCAGCGCCTATTACCTGTCGGCCAACCGCAACAAGCGCTCGGCAGCGATCAACCTGGCCGATCCCGCCGGTGCGGAACTGATCCGCAAGCTGGCCGCCGAAGCCGACATCCTGGTGGAGAACTTCAAGGTCGGCGGCCTCGCCAAGTACGGCCTCGATTACGCCGCCATCCACGCGATCAACCCGCGCCTCGTCTATTGCTCGATCACCGGGTTCGGCCAGACCGGACCTTATACGACACGCGGCGGCTATGATTTCGTCGCGCAGGGCATGGGCGGTTTCATGTCGATCACCGGCGAGGAGCACGGCGGGCCGCTGCGCGCCGGGGTGGCGATGGCGGACCTGTCCACCGGCATGTATGCCACCGTGTCGATGCTGGCGGCGCTGCGCCATGCCGAACGCACCGGCGAGGGTCAGCAGATCGACATCGCCCTGCTGGACACGCAGATCGCCATGCTGGCCAACCAGTCGATGAATTACCTGGTCGGCAATGTCGTCCCCGGGCGGCTGGGCAACCGCCACCCCACCGTGGTGCCCTACAAGACCTTCGAGGTGGCAGATGGCACAATGATCATCGCCGTCGGCAACGACCGCCAGTTCCGCGCGCTGTGCGCCGAACTGGGCGTGCCCGAGCTCGGCACAGACGAGCGCTTCGTCAACAGCCGCGCCCGTCTCGTCAACCGCGAGGCAATCGAGGCCAAGGTGCAGGACCTCGTCCGCCCGTTCACCCGCGATGAACTGATCGCCCGGTTCGAGGCTGCGGGCGTGCCCGCCGGCCCGGTCAACACAATCAAGGACGTGTTCGCCGATCCGTTCGTGGAAGCGCGCCACACCGTCCACCGCTTCACCCGCGCCGATGGCGCGGTGATTCCGACGGTGGCCTATCCCGGCAAGCTGTCCGCCACTCCGGCGGATTACCGTCACGAACCGCCGCGCGTCGGCGAACACACCCGCGCCATCCTGGCCGACTGGCTGGCGCTCGATGCCGGCGAGCTCGACAGCCTCGAAGCCGGCGGCACCATCGCCCAGCGCAAGAATTGAGGGAGCAAGCCATGACTGACGAAACCGCCGACGCCACCCCCGAATTCGTCACCTATACCGTCGCCGATGGCGTGGCGTGGGTCATGCTCAACCGCCCGCAATATTCGAACGCGCAGAACTACCGCCTGCTTTCCCAGCTTGACGGCGCGTTCCGGCGCGCGGTGGAGGACGACGGCGTGAAGGCGATCGTGCTGGGCGGCGAGGGCAAGCACTTTTCGGCCGGGCACGACATCGGCACGCCCGAAAAGGACACCCTGTTCCCGCGCGAACGCATCGGGCTGTGGTACGATCACCTGAACAAGCAGGGCGCCGAACGCCAGTGGGTGCTGGAACAGGACGCCTATCTGGGCCTGTGCCGCCGCTGGCAGGAAATTCCCAAGCCGATGATCGCGATGGTGCAGGGCGCGTGCATCGCCGGTGGGCTGATGCTGGCCTGGGTGTGCGACCTGATTGTCGCATCCGAGGACGCGTTCTTCCAGGACCCGGTGGTGCGCATGGCCCAGCCCGGCGTCGAATACTTCGCCCACGCTTTCGAACTGCCGCCGCGCGTGGCACGCGAACTGCTGCTGCTGGGCCGCCGGATGCCCGCCGCGCGCGCCTACCAGCTCGGCATGGTCAACGAGGTGTTCCCGCGCGAAAGCCTGCGCGAGGAAGTGGCGAAGATCGCGGCGGAACTGGCGGAACGGGACCGCTTCGCGATGGCGCTGACCAAGCAGGCGATCAACTTCGTCGAAGACCTGCGCGGCAAGCGCAGCGCGATGGACGGGGTGTTCCACATGCACCACCTGGCCCACGCGCAGAACCAGCTTTTGACGGGCCATCTGGTGGGGAACATCGGCGCGAAGGCAATGGCGGAAGCGAACAAGAAGGCGGCCGAAGAGAAGTAGGGGTTCAGGAAGAAGGAAGTGCGGGGGGAATCATTCCCCCCGCACCCCCCGGGAACTTTGCGTGCGCGCTCGCCGGATGGGGCGGCGCATGGGGGCTGGCAGGGATTGGGGCCGCTTCGCGGGATTGCGCTTTGTTGAGGGTAGCCGATCGACCGTCCGATGCTAAGGTCGGGACTGATGGACAAAACCAACTTCATTCGCGAGTGGAAAAGGATGCGGCTGTATGTCGCCGCATTCACCGTTCTGATGTTCGCCTTGGCGGTTCTCCATCCTGCATATATCCCGATCCTGTTTACGGTCTTCCTCCCGATCTGGTCCGTAATTCTATGGCGCTGGCGATGCTGGAACTGCGGAGAGCGGTTGATGACGGCCGGCGGCGCATTCCTACAAATGGACGCCTCCGGCCCGGTCAAGCACAAGTCCTGTGGTGCCGATCTGCGGTGACGTCCGCATGATCATCGTGCCTGAAATATCCGCTTGCAGCCCGAACTCCCGCGAAGCGGCCTGAAATCATCGGCCATCCAGCGCCGCCGTGGCCACGCCAACCAACGCAAAAGGTTACCGGGGGTGCAGGGGGAATGATTCCCCCTGCCTTTCCCTTGTTCTTGACCCCTTGTTCTTCCCGCCTAATCGTCCGCCGAAATCACAAACCCGGTCGCCTTGGTCAGCCCGTTCGAGATCGTCGCGATTGCCCGCCGGCCGCCGGGAACCTGGCGGGCGCCGGCGCGGCCGGTGACTTGCAGAACCGATTCCGCCAGTTGGGTCATACCGTGCAGGCGCCCTTCGCCCAGCGCGCCGCCGCCGGTGTTGATCGGCAGCCTGCCGCCCAGCGCGCCGTGGCCGTCGCGCAGGAACGCCAGCCCCTGCCCGCGCGGGACGATGCCCAGCCCTTCCAGCCAGAGGAACACAAACGGCGAGAAGCCGTCGTAGAGGTGGGCGTTGTCGAAATCGTGCGGGCCGAGGCCGGTGGCCGCCCACAGCCGCTCGGCCACCTGCTCGCAGCCGGTCCAGATATCCTCCAGCGTCATCGGCACGCTGAACGGCGGGGAATGGGTGCCGGCGGAGAAGCCGGTGAGCAGCGCCGGTTTCTGCTTCAGGTCGCGCGCGCGGTCGGTGCTGGTGAGCAGCAGCGCCGCGCAGCCATCGACCGGAATGTCGCAATCGAGGATCGACATGGGGTCGGCGATCATCCGCGCGTTCAGGTAATCGTCAGTGGTCAGCGGCTTGCCACGCCAGTAGCCGTTGGGGTTAAGCTGCACGTTGGCGCGGTTATCGACGATATAGCGCGCCATGTCGGCGCGGCTGTAGCCATACATCTCGAAGTAGCGGCGCAGCACGGTGGCGGCCCAGGCCGGCGGGCCGGAGAAACCATAGGGCGCGAAGTACTGGAACTGATCCGCCGCGTACTTGCTCTCGTAGTTGACGTAGCTGCCCGGCGGCACGTGCAGCGCGCGATAGACGATGGCGTGGGTGCAGACGCCGCTGGCCACCGCCATTGCCGCATCGATGAACGATTGCGTGACCATGCCGTTCGACGAGCCGGTGTAGAGGATCTGGTTCGCCACCCCCAGATGCTCGCCCAGGAACCAGGGGTTGACGACATCGACGCCCTCTACCGTGCCCTTGACCCCGCCATAGCGCGGCATGCCCGGCGAGGTGGCGAGCGCGTCGAGGTGGCGGCGGTCCAGCCCGGCATCGGCCAGCGCGGCATCGACGGCATCGGCCGCCAGCGCCAGCAGCGGGCGTTCGGACCGGCGGGTGAGCGTGGAATAGCCGACCCCGGCCACGGCGACCTTGTTGGAGAATGCCCACATGGTGTTCAGTCCTTCGCCGGGCGGAATTGCGGGAGGGTGCATTCGTCGTTCACCGGCTCGAACTCGGCACGCAAGCGCAGGCCGAGGCGGAGATCGGCTTCGGCCAGCCCCAGGATATTGGCGACCAGCAGCAGGTGCGGCTGCTCCACCAGTTCGACGATGCCGACGATCAGCGGCATCCGGTCGCGGAACCCCGGCGCCGGCGCCTCGCGGATCACCGTCCACGAAAACAGCGTGGCCTTGCCCGAGACGTCCTCGTACGCGAGGTCCATCGCCCCGCACGACGGACAGGCCAGGCTGGGCGCGTGGTTCCAGCGGCGGCATTTCGCGCAGCGCTGGATCGCCAGCCGGCCCTGACGCGCGGCAGCCCAAAAGCCTTCGCTGGCATCGTCAGGCAACGGCAGGGGCCGCAACACCGACTCTTGCACATTCGCGTTCATGGCCTCTCCTTCGCTGGTTCGCCTCCGGATAGTTCACTCACGTGCAATTTTCAAACGACATCTGCCAACGCGCGCATGAATCGTTGACGGATGCGTCACCGGCTCATAATTTACACCACAATGCAATTTTGACTGGAGGGTGACATGGCTACGCAATCGGCTCTTGCCGGGGTTCCCGATCATGTCCCCGCGCACCTGGTCGGCAGCTTCAACCTCTACCATTCGCCGCAGATGGTGCCCACCGCAATGGGCGATCCGCACGCCGCCACCAGCGTGCTGCACGCCGGCCCGCCGGTGTTCTATGCCCCCAACAACACCCGCAACGGCGAAGGCACCTGGGTTATCGTCCGCGCCGAGGACCAGCGCCGCGTGCTGCAGGATGCCGAGACGTTTTCCAGCCATCGCGCGCTGTTCTCGTCGGCGCTGGGCGAGACCTGGCCGCTGATCCCGCTGGAGGTCGATCCGCCCGAGCATACCCACTGGCGCTCGATGCTGAACCCGCTGCTTTCGCCCAAGCGGGTGATGGCGCTGGAGCCGATCGTGCGCGAGCGTGCGGTGGCGCTGATCGACGGCATCAAGGCGCGCGGCCATTCGTGCGATGTGATGAACGAGTTCTGCTTCCCGTTCGCGGTCAGCATTTTCCTGCAGTTCCTGGGCATCGAGTGGGACATGCTGGATACCTTCGTCGAGTGGGCGATGGACCTGCTGCACGGCACGCCCGAAAGCCGCACCGCCGCAGCACGGAAGTTCATCGCCTACCTTGATGAGTTGCAGGATCTGCGCCGCCGCGAGCCGACCGACGATTTCATGAGCTTCGTCACCCGCGCCGATGTCATGGGCCGCAAGATGACGACCGAGGAAGTGCGCGCGATGAGCGTGCTGCTGCTGATCGGCGGGCTGGACACCGTGGCGGCGGCGCTGGGCTTCGATTTCTATTACCTGGCCCGCAACCCCGACCAGCAATCGCTGCTCCGCGCCGAGCCGGCGCGGCTGACGCTGGCGGCGGAGGAAATGCTGCGCGCCTTCCCCACCGTCACCCCCACCCGCCGCGCCACCCGCGACGTCGAGGTGGGCGGTGCCACGATCCGCAAGGGCGAGCTGGTCGCCTGCCCGTCGATGACCGCGAACCGCGATCCGGCCGAGTTCGAGAACCCCGACGAGATCGACTTCACCCGCGAGAACAACCGCCACGTCGCCTTCGCCTATGGCCCGCACCGCTGCCTCGGCTCGCACCTGGCGCGGCGCGAAGTGGTGATCGGGCTGGAGGAATGGCTGGCCCGCATCGGCCCGTTCCGCATCAAGGACGGCACCGTACCGATCACCCACGGCGGCTTCGTGTTCGGTCTGCACGATCTGGTGCTGGCCTGGGATTAGCCCGCGCGGCGTTTGAGCGTCGCAGATGACTTTAGGTTGAAGCTTGCTTCAACCTAAAGTCATCACGTTCCAATTGCAGCTACCCTGCCGCAATGCCTGACGCCCGCCCCGGTTTCGACCGGGGCGGGCGTTCTTTTGCGCGCTGCATTTGTGCCGTGCGGTCGCAACCACACCAGCCCCAGCCAACACCCACACCGTCATGCTGAACTTGGTTCAGCATCCATCGCGCCTGCCAAACGGCGGTTCGTGGTGAGAAATGGACCCTGAAACGAGTTCAGGGTGACAAGTCGTGGGCTGCCGGTTCACGTGCACCCACGCAAAAAGACGGCCGATCCGCTTTGGATCGACCGCCCTTTTGGCAATCAGCTCCGCCCTGAAACCAGCAGGGCGCGGCCTTCCCTCCGCGCCCGTCCGGTCGATCAGAACTTGAAGCGTACGCCTGCCGTGAAGGCGCGGCCGACGATGTCGTAGACCGCGATGTTGGTCGGCAGGTTGACGCCCGGGGTGGTGCCGGGGATCAGCGGCGGGTTGCGATCGAACAGGTTGTTGATCGTCAGGAACGGCTCGAACGACTTGCCCGCGCCCACGTCGATCTTACCGCGCAGGGTCAGGTCGGTGTAGAACACCGCACCGACATGCGAGTCGATGAAGTTGACCTGCGCCCCGTTCGGCAGCGCGCCCGGAATGTCCAGCCGCATCGAGCCGATCATCTGCTCGGACACGGTGATGCCGAAGCGATCGTTGCTGTAGTCCACGGTCAGGCTGCCGCGCACGTGCGGGTAAGCCGCCGGGTTGCTGGTGGCGACGCTGACGCCGGCATAGTGCAGGATCGGCGCGCCGACGAACTGCTGGGTGTCGAACGACGACAGGTAGTTGGCATAAAGCCGAACCGCCAGCATCCCCTTGTTGCCCACCGGCGTGCGATAGGTGGCGTCGAAGTCGATACCGGCCGTGTTCAGGAACGCGATGTTGGCCGGCGCGATGCGGATCGAGGTGGGGAACGTGGTCGGCGAAGCGCGCGTGATCAGGCCGCAGACCGGATCAGTGCCGCCGCTGTTGGTGCAGTTGGTCAGGATCTGCTGCGCCGAAAGCTGGTCGATCGCGTTGGCCATCTTGATCGAGTAGTAGTCGACCGACATGCTGAACCCGGGCAGGAACTTCGGCGAGATCACGCCGCCGATGGTCAGCGTCTTGGCCTTTTCGGGCTTCAGCGCGGCATTGCCCGAGGTGACGCTGGACACGTTCTGGTTGAGGCCCGAACCGATGCCGTTGGCGACGATATCGTTGACGATGCCGATCGCCGACTGCGCGCCGCTGTAGAGTTCGAACAGGTTGGGCGCGCGGATGTCGCGCGAATAGGTGGCACGCAGCAGGACATCGCTGACCGGACGCCAGGAGCCGCCGACCTTCCACGTGGTGACCGTGCCCGACGAACGATAGTCGGTGACGCGGATCGCGCCGTTGACGCTCAATTCCTCGAAGCCCGGCTTGCCCTTCAGCAGCGGCACGGCGAGTTCGGCGAAGCCTTCCTTGACGGTTTCGCTGCCCGCGCCCGAGCCGACGTTAGTCAGCCAGTAGTACAGCGCGCCGCCGGGAACCCCGCGCTCACCCGCAAAGTAGGCCGAGCGGATTGCCGCGGTCTGTGCGGCAAAGGTCGCCGGATCGCTGGAGGTGCCCGCCAGCGTCGCGGGATCGGCGTTGCTGCTCAGCAGCAGCGTCTGCTTGCGCCATTCGAGGCCGGCAGCGAAGTCGACCGGGCCGGCGGGCAGTTCGATCAGGCTGCCCGAAAGGCTGGCGGTGATCGAATCCTGCTTGATGCGGGCACGATAGCTGGAGGTGCCGGTGGCATAGGCATAGCCCGCCGGCGTGGCCTTCGACGGGTCGCCGGCGAGGATGTTGAGCGGCTGGCAACCCGAATACTGCGCGGCCACGGTCGGGTCGGTCAGCACCCGGCAGGTGGGCGTGCCATTCACCAGCACGACGTCGGTGGCGGCATAGAGCTTCTTGTTGTCGTAAAGCCCCGAGGTATCCATCGTGTGCTTCGAATCGCCGTGGGTGTAGTTCAGGCCCCACTTGAAGTTGCCGAAGTGGCCGTCCAGCCCCAGCGTCGCCATCCAGTAGTCGGTGCGTTCCTTGGCCACCGGTTGCGGCTGCCCGGCATCGTACTGCTGCACGGTCAGGAAGTCGTTCGCCCCGGTCAGCGTCGCCTGCATCGCCGGCGTCAGGAAGGGGTTGCCGCTGTAAATGTTGACCGCTTCGCTGGGGCCGACCAGCGCGTTGGTCTGGGTGGGGTAGGTATAGGTGCTGCGGGTATAGACCGCCTGGGCATAGGCGTTGATGTCGGGCGACACGTCGTACGAAACGCGACCGAACGCCTGGTAGTTCGAACCCGGGATGATCGCCGCGTTCTGCTGGGTGATCTTGTAGCCGTCGCCGCCCGACTGGAAGCCGGCGGTGCCCACCGGCGTGCCGGTGTTGAACGCGCGGGTGGTGCCGTTGCCGACGATGACCTGCCCGATCAGCGGGTTGCCCGCCACGCTGGACCCGGTGATGCGGCCATTGGGCGCGATCGACGAGATGCGGATGTCGGTGCCGATCGTGTAGGGATTGGTCGTCGTGCCGGGCGCGCCGCCACCGACGACCGAGCCGACGAAATCGTAGCCCTGGTTCGAGAAGTCGCGATCGGCGCGCTTCATGCCGTTCGAGTGGTTGTATTCACCGCTCAGCAGGATGTGGCCCTTGCCGCCCGCGAAGTCGAAGCCGCCAGCCACGCCCAGGCGCTGGTTGGCGTTATAGCCGCGCTCGGCCACACCGCCCTGCGCCACGCCGGTGATGCCGGTGAACTTCTTGTTGAGCACGAAGTTGACCACGCCGGCCACCGCGTCCGAACCCCAGGCCGCCGAGGCACCGCCGGTGACGACATCGACGCGCTGGATCAGCAGTTGCGGCAGCACGTTGGTGTCGATGGTGCCGACGTATTCGGTGGGCGCCACGCGCAGGCCGTCAAACAGGATCAGCGTGCGCAGCGGGCCCTTCGGGTTGGCGCCGGTGGTGCCCAGGCCGCGCAGGTTGAGGATGTTGCCGTGGATCGGCAGGTTCGAGAAGTTCGACGCGGCCTTCGACGGGCTGAGCGAGTTCGAGAATTGCGGCAGCTTGTTCAGCGCGTCGGGCACGCTGGACGGGGTGGCCTTCAGCAAGTCGTCGGTCGTCGCCACCGTCACCGGAGTCGGCGCGGTGTAGCCGTCGCGCACGATGCGCGAGCCGGTGACGACGATTTCGGCCGACTTGGCCGCATCGGCATCGGCCGGAGCGGCGGCCTGCTGGGCGAAGGCCTGGCTGGCCATTGTCAGCGCGCTGCCCGCAAGCAGAATTTTGATCGCACGGTGTTGCATCTTCACCTCCCAAGAATTGGTCCACCGCCTGCTCAGGCGGCGCGAAACCTTTTTACCCTCTAGTGCAATTTTGTAGTGGCCCTAATTCTGCCAGTCAATGCAGTTTTAACACCCTGGCCATCCCGATCGACACACCCGTCGGTCGGGCCGTAACGGCCGGCCATTTCCTATTTTATATATTGTTTTTCAACTATTTAAATCGAATTCAGTAACGCCTTACCCTGCCATTCCCGGAACCAATTTTGCACGTATTTTCATTCTAGTGCAGATTCCATGTTGGCGAATACGCGGCGACGTGCCATTTTCGCCACATGCTTGACCGTGCAGAATTGGCTGAAGCCGCTATTTCCCCCGAAACCAAACCCGCAGGACGATCCTCCCGCCGCGCCGGCTATTCCAGCCCCTCGATCATTGCGCGCCGACACCGAATTCTCGACGAGACGCGGCAGATGATCGGCGAGGTCGGCATTGCCAACCTGAGCATGGACGATGTCGCCCGGCGCGCCGATGTCGCCAAGCGCACGCTGTACAACGCCTTCCAGTCGAAGGAGCATCTCGTCGCCTCGGCGATCAGCCAGTATTTCGAGGCTTATACCAGCAAGATCCGTTACACGACCGAGCACGATTCGCTGGAATGGATGCTGGAGCACCTGGTGCTGGTGGCGCGCCGCAACATCGATATCCGAAACTACACGCGGGCGCTGCTCAACGTCTATTTCTCGACCGAAGTCGATCCCGAAATTCGCAAGGCGATCTACGACATCGTCGCCAAGTCGCACGAACCGTGGGTGCGGGGGCTGGTTGCCAACGGAGACGTCCAGCCCTGGATCGACGCCGACGACCTGATCGCGATGCTGGCGCGCAACCGTTATGCCACGGCCCATGCCTGGACCGAGGGGCAGATTTCAGACAATGAATTCGTGCCGGCGGTGGTGCGCGGTTTCTTCATCCCGATGGCGGGGGCGACTGTCGGTTCGGTCCAGGCCCAGATCCTCGACCTGCTGGAGCATCTGGACGACAATCCCGTGATGAAGGCCCCGTTGCGGCGCAAGAAGGGCTGATCCCGCGCCACGCCCGCACCATCAGGCGGTACGTATCCAGACGCCCTTGGTCTCCAGATAGCTGTCGAGGTGTTCGCTGCCGCCCTCGCGGCCGAACCCGCTCATCTTGTAGCCGCCGAACGGCATCGCCGGGTCCATCGCGCCATAGGCGTTGACCCAGACCGTGCCGGCGCGGATGCGCTTCACCGCCTGGTGCGCGCGGGTCACGTCCTTCGTCCACACCGCCGCCGCCAGCCCGAATTCGGTGTCGTTGGCGCGCGCGATCACCTCGTCGAAGCCGTCGAACGGCATCACGCAGGCCACCGGGCCGAAGATTTCCTCGCGCGCGACGCGCATGTCGTCGGCCACATCGCCCAGCACCGTCGGCGGCACGTAGAACCCGCTTTCGAAGCCGCCGTCGCCCAGCACCGCGCCGCCCAGCGCCACGCGCGCGCCTTCCTGCGGGCCGAGTTCGAGATAGGAGCACACCCGGTCGAACTGGCCCCGGCTGACGATCGGGCCGATCTGCGTTTCGGGGTCCAGCGTGTGGCCGACGCGGAACGCCCGGCCCGCCGCCACCAGCCGCTCGACGAATTCGTCATGGATCGACCGTTCGACATAGATGCGCGAACCGGCGCTGCACACCTGCCCGGAATTGTTGAAGATGGCCATCGCCGCCGCCGGGGCGGCGAGGTCGAGATCGGCGTCGGCGAAGACGATGTTGGGCGATTTTCCGCCCAGTTCCATCGTCACCCGCTTCACCGTGCCGGCGGCGGCGGCGATGATCTTCTGCCCGGTGCCGCACGAGCCGGTGAAGGTGATCTTGTTCACATCCGGGTGGCTGCTGATCGCGGCGCCCACCGCGCCGTGCCCGGTGACGACATTGACCACGCCCGCCGGAATGCCCGCTTCCAGGCACAGTTCGCCGAAGCGAAGCGGCGTCAGCGAGCCTTTCTCGGACGGTTTCATCACCACGGTGCAGCCCGCCGCCAGCGCCGGCGCGCACTTCCACGCCGCGCAGAACACCGGCCCGTTCCACGGAATGATCACACCGACCACGCCCACCGGCTCACGCAGGGTGTACGACAGCAGCTCCAGCGGCGAGGAATTGGGCGCGGTGGCCCCGCGCACCGATGTTGCCAGCCCGGCATAATGGCGCAGCGCCCGCGTCACCATGCTGACGAAGGCCTTCGACGGGGTGATCGGCCGCCCCATCTCCAGCGTATCGACCAGCGCGATGTCGTCGAATTCGGCCGCGACCAGATCCGCCAGCTTCAGCAGGCACGCCTGCCGCTCGCTGGGCTTGAATCGGCTCCACGGCCCCTCGAACGCGGCCCGCGCCGCCGCCACCGCGCGGTTGACGTCCGCGTCGTTGCCCTCGGCGATCTGCGCGATCACCGCGCCGGTGCAGGGATCGACCGCATCGAACCACTGGCCGCCGCTGGGTTCCACCAGCTTGCCGTCGATCAGGTGCAGCGACCGCGCGCGATAGGCGGCGGGCAGCGGCGGCTGGGCAACGGGCTTGAAAACCGGGGCGTTCATCATATCAATCCTTGGCAAGAACCAGCGCGCGCATTTCGCCGCGCCCCAGCGCCAGCAGCACCGCCGCCAGCGACAACACGATGGCGACCAGCAGCACCAGCGAGGTGCCGACCTGCTTCGGATCGCCCAGCACATGATCGGTGAACAGGCCGACCAGCAGGTTGCCCAGCACCATGCCGACCAGCCCCGTCACCAGCACGAAGATGGCGGAAACCCGCCCGCGCAAGTGCGCCGGGGTTACCACCTGCGCGGCGGCCGGCCCCATCGAGGCGGTGGACATGATCAGCATCATGTAAGCGCCGAACAGCACCACGGTAAGCTGCGGGCTGGACACCAGATAGGCCGCAATCGCGCAAGGGCCGGCCAGCGCCATCGTCAGCAGGCACCAGACCAGATGCGCATCGCCACGCCCGCGCGAGAACCATCTGTCCACCATGCGGCCGTGGATGGGCAGCGTGGCGGCGGGCACCATCTGCGCCACCCCCATCCACATGCCGATCTGCCCCGGCTTCCAGCCATGCACGCGGCCCAGGAACGCCGGGCTCCACAATTGCAGGCCGATCGTCACCGAATAGACGAGGCCGATGCCGAGGATGATGCCGCCGAACGCGCGCCGGTGTGCCAGGATGAACGCCAGCGCCTCGCCATAGCCGCCGCCGGCGCTGGCGCCTGCCGCGGGCTTCTGCCGCGCCGGTTCGGGAAACAGGAACACCAGGCACGCGGTCAGCACGCCGGGGAAGCCGGTGATCAGGAACGCCTGCTGCCACGGCTTGAAATGGCCCATGACCGGCCAGTGCGAGATGGCGCCCTGCAGCACCGCGCCCACCAGCGGCCCGCCCAGCAGGAAGACGATGCCCGCGCCCATCACCCCGCCCATCACGAACACGGACATCGCGGTGGAGACTTCCTGCGGCCGGAACGTGTCGCCGATGATC
>JAGWVC010000082.1 GCA_018971065.1 Sphingomonadales bacterium
GCTCATCGCCCGGCAGAAGTCGAGCGCGACGCGGCGGTTGGTTTCGATGTCGCTCACGGCGTTTCGTCCTTCCTGCTGAAGATGCGGCCGAGTTTTGCCAGCATTCCGGCGTCTTCGGACGAGGCTTGCGGGTTCGTTTCTGCCTCGATGGCGGCTTTCAGCTCGTTGGCGAAGCCCAGCGCGAACTTGGGCAGCAGGGGCCGGCCCATCGCTTCCCACATCGGCGCCATCGGGCCGCCGCCGATGACACGGACGTGGAGTTCGAGGTGCGTGGTGCCCTGTTCCGTCGCGGTGGCGCGATAGGTGCCGCCGCCGGAAACCGGATCGCCCTCCAGCGCGTATTCGAAATCGACCGCTTCGGGCCCGGCCCAGCGGGTGACGGTGACGTTGACCTTCACTGTGCGGACCAGGCCGCCGACGCCGACTTTCAGCACCCAGTGCGAATGGTCGTCGTCGAGGATCTGGCACTCGCGATAGCCGGGCATGATTTCCGCCCAGCGGCTGACATCGCGGGCGTGCGCCCAGACCGCATCGATGGGGGCGGCGACGGTGACGGCCTGCGTGGTTTCGATCATGGGTGCAATCCGGCGGCATGGCGGGCGGCGAGCCAGCCGTGGAGGAGGCCGCGCGCGTTGGAAATGCCGCTTTGCATCATCGCGCCGGTGTCGGTGCGGGCCTGGGCGTTGCCGCCGACATAAAGCCCGTCGATCGGTTCATCATCCCAGCCCAGCGCGCGGCAGTGCAGGTCGGCCAGCAGGCCGCTGGCGGCGATGGCGCTGCCGCCCATGCGGTGGAGGCGGACGGCGTAAAACGGGCCTTGCGTGAGCGGGCCGAGGTTGGGGTTGGGCTGGTGGGTGCGATCACCGCACATCCACGCGCTCCACGGCATTTCGCCGCGATGGAAGTCGGGATCGATTCCGGCTTCCGCGTTGGCGTTGAAGCGGGCGACGGTGGTTTCGAGCGCGGTGGGGTCGATGCCGATCGTCGCGGCGAGTTCGGCAATGCTGTCGGCGCGCTGGGCGAGGCCTTCGGGCAGGTCGCTGCCGGGCAGGCAGGTGCCGCAGGGATACTTGGCGCGATGCTGGGCATCGAGGATCAGCCAGCAGGGGAAGTTGGGGTGAGTCTGGGTGGCGCCGTCGATCGCGTCAACGCGGGCGAAGATGTCGCGATAGAACGCTTCGTTAGCGAAACGCCGGCCTGTGCGGTTGACGACGATGGCGTGCGGCAGGCCGATGGGGACCATCGCATTGCGCCAGATCGGCAGGCCATAGACGTCTTCCTCACCCACCATCGGCATCCCCAGCGCGGTGATGTCAGGCACTTTGGCGGTGCGCGCGCCAAGCGGGCCGGCGAGGCGCAGCGCGGCGCCGTCCACCGTGGGCAGCACCATCGACTGGAGATCGAGCTGGTGGCTGAGCCGCTTGTTGTGATCGGGCGAGCGTTCGTAGGAACTGACCGCGAGCAGCACGCCCTTGCGGGCGCGGATGTTCAGCGATTGACCGTCCTTCACCGCGCGCAGGCCGACGACGCGGGTTTCGTCGGTATAGAGCTGCTGCGCCGAGGTGCCGGTGTGAAGCGGAATGCCGCGATCGAGCGCGTTCTTGATCAGCCAGCCGATCAGGCCGGGGCCGAGGCAGCGTTGGTCGGCTTCGAGGCGCTGGCCCATGCGGTCGAACGGCCAGTTCAGCATCTGCGAGGTGCCGCCCGCTTCGCCGATGTCGGCATGGGTGAGGCCATAAGGGACATTCGGCGAGCAGCGCACCCGGTCCTGCCATTCGCCCAGGCTGGCGGCGGGGAACGGTTCAGCCTCCAGCATCCGCCCGGCCATGACCGCGTCGTTGCTGGCCCCGGCGTAGTAATCGGGGCAATCGCCGATCACCATCATGCGCAGGCCGGCGTTTTCCTCGAACCATTGGAGCACCGGCGCCGTGTGGGTGGTGAGGTTGCGGATGGCGTCCTCGTCCGCATAGTCCATCGCCAGCCGCTGGATGTAGCGGAAGCCCGATTCGGGCGAATCCTCGATGCCCAGCGCGGCGGCGAGGTGATTGCCCGCCACCCAGACCTCACCCATCGACAGCGCGGTGACGCCGCCGAGCAGGTCGTCCCGCTCGATCACCAGCGTTTCCAGGCCGGCGGCGTGCGCGGCGATGGCCCCCGAGATGCCGGCTATCCCTGAACCGACCGATATGAAATCGACCTCGATATCCCAGGTGGCGGGCGGCGTGGTGCTGCGCATTGTTGTCTCTCCCCGTGGCGATGCGCAGGTTAAGCGAAGGCTTCTTCGCCAAGCAACGTCGTTCGGTGCATCATCCGGCCGCTGCCGATGGGGTAAGGGATGGCGCGGTGGAGGACGCCGGTGTTGTCCCAGATCAGCAGGTCGCCCACGGTCCATTCGTGGCGATAGACGAAGCGCGGCTGCGTTACCCAGTCCATCAGTTCCGCCAGCAAGGCATCACTTTCCGCGCGGTCCATGCCGACGACGTGGCTGGCGTGGCAGCCGATGACCAGCGACTTGCGACCCGATTCGTGAGTCCAGACCAGCGCGTGCTGCTGGAGCGGAATCGAATCCCAGTGCGCGGCGGTTTCGGGGGTGCGTTCGATGCCGCAGCGTTCCATCGAGACCGCGAACGAGTGTTCGACGCGCAGGTCCTTGATGCGGTCCTTCATCGCCTGCGGCAGGGCTTCATAGGCAGCGTAGGAATTGGCGAATTCGGTCTGCCCGCCTTCGGTGCTGAGCACCCGGCCCGACAGCAGCGAGCCGAACACCGGCACGGTGTCGTGCGTGCCGTCCATGTGCCAGTTCATCGAACCCTTGAGGTAGATGGCCTGGGCGTTCGCCTTGTTATCGAGGGTAATTTTGAAGATGCCCTTCTCGCCCTCGTCGCGGATGCGGCCGAGGTGGCTGGCCAGCGTGACCTGCTGTTCATCGGTGAGGTTGGCCCGCGGCACCAGCAACATCCCGCGTTCCACCAGCAGGCGGCGCAGTTCGGGGCCGGATTCGGGGGCAAGCAGCGTTTCGACATCGCAGTCGATGCGGGCGCCGGTGAATTCGGTCAGGTTGGTGGCGGCGATTCCGCCCGCGATGCTTGCCATGATGCCCTCTCCGCGCCGCTGCCGCGACAAAACATACCAGTTGGCACCTTAATGGAATGTCGCCCGGGCCGAGTCAATACGGCGGTCAATGCCCTCCGGCCGGGGGTGCGCCGATGCGGGTGAGCGCGATGCGCGGGGTGAACCAGACCAGCAGCGCCGCCGCGAACGAGAACGACGCCGCCACCCAGAACACATGATTGACCGCCAGCGTCACCGCTTCGCGCTGGACAAGCTGGTCGATGTACGCGGTGGCCTGCATCGGGCTGAAACCGGCATGGGCCAGGCTGGCGCGGGTGGGCCCTTCATGGAGGTTGCCGACCAGATTGGCGCGGGCGTTGCTTTGCGCGTTGCCCCAGACGGTCAGCACCACCGACGTGGCGATGGCGGTGGACATGGTGCGCACGAAGTTCTGCAAGCCGGCGGCGGAAGCGGTTTCGGCGGGCTGGACCGAGGACAGCGCCATCGTCGTCAGCGGGATCATCATCATCGGGATGCCGATGCCTTGCGCGAACATCGGCCAGGTGAGCGAGAAGAAATCGGCATCGCTGGTCCAGAAGGCGCGGAAGATCGAGGTGACGCCCATCCACAGCACGCCGAGGCTGACCAGCAGGCGCGGATCGACCTTGGGCAGCAATTGCGCGACGAAGCGCGAGGTGATCACCGCCGCGAAGGCATGGGCGGCGGTGACCAGCCCTGCCTTGGTGGCGCTGTAGCCGAGGCTGGACTGAAGCCATTGCGGCACGACGACGACGCCGGCGAAGAACGCGCCGAACGACAGCGCCTGGGTGACGACCACCGCGCTGAAACCGCGATGGCGGAACACGCGCAAGTCCACCACCGGATGTTCCTCGGTCAGTTCCCAGATCAGGAACACGCAGAAGCCGATGCCCGCCATGATCGCCAGCGCAAGGATGCGCCAGTCCGCGAACCAGTCATGATCGCGGCCGATGTCGAGCATGATCTGCAGGCACCCGATCCAGAACACCAGCAGGCCCAGGCCGACCTTGTCGATCGGCAGCTTCTGGGTGGAGGTTTCCACCGGGCGCAGCAGCATCCAGGCGCCGGCGACGCAAATGGCCGCGACGGGAAGGTTGATGAAGAAGATCCAGTGCCACGAGATCTGATCGCTGATGACGCCGCCGATGATCGGGCCGGCGGCTGGCCCCGCCGTGACCGTCATCGCCCACAGCGCCATCGCCATCGCGCGTTTTTCGGGCGGGAACACGCGGACCAGCAGGGTCTGCGACATCGGCATGATCGGGCCGCCGCACAGCCCCTGGCCGATGCGCGCGGCGACGATGACGCCAAGCGTGGGCGACAGGCCGCACAGCAGCGAGAAGAAGCCGAAGCCGATCATCGCCCAGACGAACACGCGCACGGTGCCGAAGCGCTGCGCCAGCCAGCCGGTGAGCGGCACGCAGATTGCCTCGGCCACCGCGTAGGAGGTGATGATCCAGGTGCCCTGGTCGAGGCTGATGCCGAGATTGCCCGAGATGTGCGGCACCGAGACGTTGGCGATAGTAAGGTCAAGCACGACCATGAAGTTGCTGAGCGCCAGCACCAGCCCGGCCAGGAAGCGCCGGTTGGCCGGGATCAGCTTCCACGCGTCGAGCGCGCCGGGGTCGGACTTGGCGAGGGGCGCGGGGCCGGCCATGATCTATAGCCTCACGCGTCAGTTGCCGGACAGGTCGATGGTCGCCTCGGTGGACAGGCCGACGCGCAGCGGGTGAGCCGCCAGTTCCTTCGGATCGAGCGCGATGCGCACCGGCAGGCGCTGGACGATCTTGATCCAGTTGCCGCTGGCGTTCTGCGCCGGGATCAGCGCCTGCGAGGCGCCGGTGCCGCCGCCGATGCCGACGACCTTGCCGTGATAGACCGCATCGCTGCCATAGAGATCGCTGACGACTTCGGCGGGCATGCCGATGCGGACGCGGCGGAGCTGGCGTTCCTTGAAGTTCGCCTCGACATAGACTTGCGCGACCGGGACGATCGACATGATCGGCGTGCCCAGCGCGACCTGCTGGCCGACCTGGACCTGGCGCCGGGTGACGATGCCGTCCACCGGCGCGCGCAGCACCATGTGGCCATATTCGATGCGGGCGGATTCGAGGCGGGCCTTGGCGGCAAGCACGCCGGGATCGCTGTCCTCGCTGCTGCCGCTGACCAGCGCGGCGGCGGCGGCGCTTTGCCCTTGCGCGGTGGCCTGTCCGGCGCGGGCCTGCTGCAGCGCGGCTTCGGCGCGGCGGACGGTGGCCTGTGCGGCGGCATTGGCGGTGCGCGAGGCGGTCAGTTCCTCGCCCGAGACACCGCCGGCGGGGGCAACGGCTTCACGGCGGGACAGTTCGAGGCGGGCCTTGTCGGCATCGGCGCGGGCGGTGGCGAGCGCGGCCTGCGCCGAGGCGATGCCGGCGGCGCTGGCGCCGATCTGTGCCGACAGCGCGCCGCTGGTAGCGACGGCCTGGCGGTAGCGGCGGCGAGCGGCGGCAAGGTCCGCCTCGGCGGAGGCGAGGCCGATCTTCGCGGTGGCGGGGTCAAGCTCAACCAGCACCTGCCCGGCCTTGACTTCCTGCGTGTCGGAAACGGCAACCTTCAGCACCGTCCCGGCCGAAAGCGGGGTGACCTGCGCGACTTCGGCGGCGACATAGGCGTCGTCGGTGGAGGTGTGGTTGCGGCCGACAAGCAGGTACCAAAGCCCCCAGACCACGGCGATGATCGCCACGGTCAGTGCCAGGCGGCGCAGCCACAGCGAACGCGCGGCAAGGCGCGCGTCCTTCGCGTCGGCGGATTCGGCGGCGGGGGCCGGTTGGGCGGCGGGGGCGTCACTCATGCGGGGGCTTTCCGGATTCGGGCGTTTCGGGGGTCTGGCTGTAGCCGCCGCCGAGCGCGCGGATGAGCGCGATGTCGGCGGCGCGATAACCGGCGTCGGTCTGGGTCTTGCCGAGGCGGGCGGCGACGGCCTGGTTTTCGGCGGTGAGCACTTCGAGGTAGTTGGCCAGACCCGCGCCGTAGCGCAGGCGGGCGATGCGCAGGCCATCCTCTGCCGCATCGAGCGCGCGCTTGCCGTCGGCATTGCGGCGGGCCAGCGCCTCACGCGAGGTGACGGCGTCGGCAAGCTGCTGGTAGGCGCCGACCACGGCCTTGTCATAGGCGGCGACGGCGGCTTCGTAATCGGCGCGGGCACCGCCGTATTGCGCCTTGAGGGCGCCGCCGTGGAAGATCGGCAGGCTGAACGCGGCGGTGGCGTTGCCGAACTGCGAATCCTTGTCGAACAGCAGGTTCAGGCCGAGCGACTGGACGCCATAGAGCGCCGAGAGGCGGATGGCCGGGAAGAACGCGGCGCGGGCGGCGTGAACGCGCGACGCGGCGGCTTCGAGCCGGGCGCGGGCGGCGATCAGGTCGGGCCGGCGGGCGACGAGTTCGGTGGTGGCGGTTTCGGGCAAGGGCGCGGGGTTGATCGGCGCCAGCGTGGGGGTGGCGATGGCAAGGCCGCGATCCGGCCCCTGCCCCAGCAGCGCGGCCAACTGGTGGCGGCGCAGCAGCACCGCCTGTTCTGCGGCGGCAAGGTCCTGGCTGGCCAGCGCCGCCTGGGTTTCGGCAAGCCGCAGGCTGGAAAGGGTCTCGAGGCCGTGGGCCTGCCGATCCGCCACCAGCGCGCGGGTCGATTCGCGGCTGGCCAGCGCGGCCTTGCGCAGATCGCGCGTGGTGAGCAGGCCCGACAGATCGACGTAAGCTTCGGTAATGCCGGACGCCAGCGCCAGCCGGGCGGCCTGCGCCTCGACCCGGGCGGCTTCCTGTTCGGAGGTGGCAGCCCTGAGCTGGGCGCGGGCGCGGCCCCAGATGTCCGGCTCGAAATTGAAGGCGGCGGCGAGTTGGCCGGAATCGTTCCAGCCGGTGGGCAGGAACGCCTTGAACTGGTCGGGGTAGCCCTGGTTGGTGCTGATGCGGTTTTCGCTGACCGCGCCTTGCGCGTCGAGGCTGGGCAGCAGCGCGCCACGCGCCTGACCGGACAGGGCGGCAGCCTTGCGGAAGCGGGCGACGGCGGCGGCGACATCCGGGGAGCCGGCAAGGCCTTCGTCGATCAGGCGATCGAGCTGGGGATCGCCGAGCGCGTGCCACCAGGCATCGTTCCGCTGGAACGAAGGCCATGCGGCGCCGGCGGTGCCGGGCACACTTTGCGCGGCGGCCGAGGCGACGGCGGTGCTGTGCGGGGCGGGCAGCGGGCCATTGCCGGGCACGCAGGCGGCCAGCGCCATCGGCAGCACCAACCCGGCAAGGCGGGGCGGCGGGGCGGCGAATCGGCCGGGAGGGAACTTTCTGAACTTCGCCATTAAAAACCGTACCACCTGGTATGCCTTGGTGCCGCTACATCGTCGCTATCAACATCGTTGTCAACTGGAATAGCGTACTATATGGTACGCCTATGTCCGTGCCTGAGTGCCTCCCCTGCCCCGGCCGTCGCGAAGCCAATCGGCTGTCGCGGCGCGAGGCGATTCTGGACGTGGCGCAGGCCTCGTTCCTGGAACGCGGCTATGCGGCGACCACGATGTCTGCAATCGCTGCGCAGCTTGGCGGTTCCAAGGGAACGCTGTGGAGCTATTTTGCAGCTAAGGACCTGCTGTTCGAGGCGGTTCTGGACCGGGCAACGGTGCAGTTCCAGGCGCGGATCACGCAGGCGCTGAACCCGCGCGACGGGCTGTCCGAAAGCCTGCACGCGTTTGCCCGGCAGTTTCTGGAGCGGATCACCGCACCCGATGCCATCGCGCTGTACCGGCTGGTGATCGGCGAGGCGCGGCGGTTTCCGGAGACCGGGCGCATCTTCCACGAGCGCGCGCCGGGGCGGACGCGGCAGACGCTGGCCACCTATCTGGAAGCGGCGATGGCGCGCGGGCAGTTGCGCGCCGGCGACGCGATGGGCGCCAGCCGCCAGTTGATGAGCCTGTGCATGGGCGGCTGCCATCAGCAACTGCTGCTGGGGCTGATCGACAAGGCGCCGAAGCGGGCAATTGCCGAGGAAGCGGAACTGGCGGTGGACAGTTTCCTGCGGGCTTATGCGGTTTGAAGATTGGCGCTGTGACGCAAGAAGGACGGTGCTTCGACAGGCTCAGCACGGACGGATTCTGGTGCGGCCTCGCCTTTCGGTTCAACCAGGGGTTTGTTTGCCGAGGTAGTGGCTGAGCGGGTTGGGGCCTTTGTAGTGCGCCTTGTCCGGGTACAGTGCCTCGTAGACAACCGCATTTTCAAGGACATGGGCGACATAGCCGCGAGTCTCTGTGAAGGGGATGCGTTCGATCCAGTCGATCCAGTCGCGGGTGACGCGCGGGTCGCCAAGATCGCGCAGCCACTTGTTCACGTTGCCCGGCCCCGCGTTGTAGGCCGCGATAGCGAGCGGATAAGACCCGCCGTAGACGGTCATAAGGTGCGCGAACAGCGAATCGCCGAGGTTGATGTTGTAGAGCGGATCGTGCGTCAGCGCGGCGTAGTCGTAAGGCAGGCCCAGCTTGCGCGCCTGCCCCTGCGCGGTGCCGGGCATCAACTGCATGAGCCCGCGCGCGCCCGAGCGGCTGACGGCTTCGGGCGAGAACTGGCTTTCCTGGCGGCTGATGGCGTGAACCACCGTCCAGTCGGTGCCGATGGGATTGGGGATCAGCGGGAAAGAGACGCTGCGGAACGTGGACAGGCGGTCATTGGTGGCGGCCTGGCCGAGGATGACGCCGAGATCGCGGCGGCCGAGGCTGCGGGCGAGATCGGCGACGAGGACATAATCGCTTTCGGTCTCGGCGCGATCGGACAGCGCGCGGAAGAAGCGCACGGCGGTCTGCCAGTCCGAACCGCGGGCAACTTCGCGAACCGCCTGGGTGAGCGGCCGGGCTTGGAAGTCCGCGCGCTGCTGCGCGGTGGGCTGCGGGTGCGCGGGATCGGCCAGCGGCGGCAGCGGGCGGCCAAGGCGTTCGAGCGCGAGCATTCCCGCGTACTGGTCCGGATAGGCGGCGGCCTGTTCGAACCATTGCGCGGCATCGGCGGTGCGGCCGGCCTGCGCCAGCGCGCGGCCGGCCCAATAGTAGCCCTTGGCGCGGGTCTGCGGGGTGCGGGCGGCCTGGGCATAGCGCACGAACAGCGGCGCGGCGCGGGCGGGATCGTGCAGGACCCACAGCGCCGAGGTGCCGCCGAGCCACATCAGCGAGGTATAATCGTCGCGGATCGGGAAGATCAGGCGCGGGATATTGGTGCCGGGGGGCAGTGCGTCGTCGATGTGTTCGGCGATGCGGACGGCATCCGAGGTGGAGGCATCGCGGGCAACGGCAAGTTGCAGGTTGATCCACTTGCGCGCATCGAGCGGGGGCTGGCCGAGCGCGGGGCGCGCGGCGAGCAGCCCGGCGGCGGCATAGCCCTGTCCCGACTGGTAGAGCTTGCGGGCGCGGGTGTAGAGATAGCCGGGATCGGCCAGCGTGGTGGGATCGAACGAGGCGGCGTTGGCGGCCGGATCGCCGCCCTTCAGCAGATCGAGCCGGGCCAGCAGCGGCGCGCGGCCGGCGGCGGACAGCGGCGCGGACGGGTTGGCGGCCATGCGGGTGGCCTGGGCGGTGTTGCCATCCCACAGCAGCGCGTTGAGCCGGGCATCGTGATCGGCCGGGGTGAAGGTGCTGTAGTAGCGGGCGAGCAGCGTCGCCTCGGCCGAATCGGACATCGAGCCGCCGCGCCAGGCGGCGCGGGCGACGTCGGTCGATTCGGGGCGGGCGAAGGCGGCCAGCGCCAGCGCGTATTGCGCGCGGGCGGGGTTGGTGAGCGGCGGATAGCGATCGAAGAAGGCGACGAGGCGTGCCGGTTCGACCGGGGCGGTATCAAGCGACTTCTCGGCGGCGAGGCGCAGCTTGCTCTCGTCCGGGAAGCCCGGATAGGCGAGCAGGAAGCCCGCGTAATCGGCAAAGCTCCACGCGGACTGGATGGTCAGATCGCGCCAGCGGGCGATGGCCGAGGCGATCTGGCCGGGCTGCGACGCGATCAATTGCGCGCGGGCGCGATCCCACTCCGCACCGTCCTGGCACTGGGCCGGGGCGGACAGGCAGACGAGGCCAAGCAGAAACAGCGATGCCAACTTGCGATGCATGCTGGACATAAAGGCCTACGGCTCCTTATCAGGCAATGAACAGGACAGCAGGCGGTGGGGGGCCATCCGATTGAACGGGTAGCCCATGCCACGAACCGAAGGACAGGACAAAAGAGATGTTTTCCGGATCAATTCCGGCGCTGGTGACGCCGTTTCGCGACGGGGCGTTCGACGAGGCCGCGTTTCGCAAGCTGGTGGACTGGCAGATCGAGCAGGGATCGAGCGCGCTGGTGCCGTGCGGCACCACCGGCGAGAATTCGACGCTGTCGAACGCCGAGCATCACCGCGTGATCGAGGTGTGCATCGAGCAGGCGGCGGGGCGCGTGCCGGTGATTGCCGGCTGCGGCAGCAACGACACGCAGAACGCACTGCTGCACATGAACTTCTCGAAGAAGTGCGGCGCGGCGGCGGCGCTGGTGGTGGCGCCCTATTACAACCGGCCCAGCCAGGCCGGGCTGCTGGCGCATTTCGGCTATCTGGCCGAGCATAACGACCTGCCGATCATCCTGTACAACGTGCCGGGGCGGACGGTGACCGACCTGAAGCCCGAGACGGTGTGCGAGCTGGCGAATCGCTATCCGAACACCTTCGTGGGCATCAAGGACGCCAGCGGCGATCTTTCCCGCGTGACCGACCACCGCATGGGCATCAGGCAAGCGTTCGCGCAGCTTTCGGGCGATGACGAACTGGCGCTGCCGTTCAACGCGGCGGGCGGCGTGGGCTGCATCTCGGTGACGGCGAACGTGGCGCCGAAGCTGTGCGCGGACTTTCAGGCGGCGTGCAAGGCCAACGACCTGAAGCTGGCGCGCGAACTGAACGACCGGCTCTATCCGCTGCATTACGCGATGTTCGAGGACGCTTCGCCGGGGCCGTGCAAGTATGCGATGACCCGACTGCACGACTGGTTCCCCGAGGACCTGCGGCTGCCGCTGGTGGCTTGCAACGAGGCGACGCGCCGGTCGGTGGACGCGGCGCTGGTTCACGCCGGGCTGGTGTGACGGCGCGGGCGCAATGATCGCCCGCTTCCCCGCGCAAGGAATGATGAAGCCGCAACGATCGCCGCGTCGATCGCGGGCGCTCTTGCCTCGCGCCTAATCATGCCACATTGTCCATTTGTGCAGTGACACCAATGGGAGAGCAGTGATGGCGATCGATCGGGCAGCAGCGCTGAAGGCGCGTGAGGAAGCGCGGGCCAAGGCCGAGCCGCTGGCGGCGAAAGTATTCCGCTACAACGAGTTGATCGAGCAGGTTGTCCACGCCGCGAAGCAGCCGGACTTCACCCCCGACGCGTGGAAGGCGCTGGAGGAAGTGATCGATCCGGCGGCGTTCGAGCGGGTGGGCAATTACAAGGAAGTGATGGACTGGCAGGCCTATATCGGGATGCTGACCGCCTGGGGCACCACCACCGAGTTCTGGAGCAATTTTCGCCGCATCAGCGAATCGGGCAATTGCGTGTTTCTGGAACTGGAGGAGCACAACACCCCGAAAGACGGCAAGGAAAGCGTGGTGAATTCACTTTCCTTGTACGAATTCGACATCAATGGCCGCATCATTCATCTCGACATCTATCTGCAGATCGCCCCTGAAGGCGGCTGAAGCGGGGGCGTTGCCGGGCGATACTGTTCCGGCCCGGCCATTTTTGTAAAAAATTGTCACGCAATTGCCGGAATTACGGAGGAATCGACAATTCCCGCCAAGGTTTTGCTCGACTTGGCGCAAAAGGACTGACAGTTCCTGATGAACGAAATCCTGGGGCACCCGCCACGCACGACCGGTCGTGGCGGTCCTCCGGGCCAGGGGTCACATGCACGATTCGAGTCAAAGCGAGCGCCGGCGGCGCAATCGAAATTTCGAAGATACCCACCGGGTGCTGATCGAAAAGGCGGTGGAACTGCTGAGCGAACTGGGCACCGAGGCCTTGTCGATCTCGGCGCTGGCGCGCGAATCCGGGATCAACCGCTCCACCGTCTATTACCATTTCGAAAGTCGCGAGGCGCTGATCGAGGCGGTGCGCCGCTGGTCGTCGGACCAGATCGCGGCCGGGTTCAATCCGCAGGTCAGCCAGGGCGAGCGGGTCAGCCGGATCACCGGGTTCGTGCTGTCGAACCCCGAAGTGACCAAGCTGTGGATCGAGGATTTCATCGCGCCGGGCGACATTCGCGAGCGCTACCCGATGTGGGACGCGATCGTTTCGGGCGTGGCCCGGCAGTTCGCCGACGAGGGCCAGGATGCCGCCGATGCCGAGGTGTTCTGCACCATCCTGCTGACCGGGGCGCTGATCGGCCCGCGCGTCTATCGCAACTCGGTGCGGCCGGACGAGGACTTCGCCACGCTGGTCGATCGCTTCAGTCGCGAGCAGATGCGGTTGCTGCGCGCCTATGGCCTGTTGAGCGACGGGGCGTGAGGGCCGAAAGTTAGGACGAAACCGGCCCTGAATTCCTAAAATTCCGACAGCCTGCCGGAAATCGCTGTGGCGATGGCGCAAACGTGTCGCAATTGCGGTTTTGGGGTATCGTGCGGGCAGAGCCGGACCGCCCTTCCCCACAGCCATGACCGGGCGGCCGCATCGGGAGAACCGCTGTGAACGTCCATGCGCCCACTTACGTGCCGCCTTCGCGCGATGACCTTTCGTGGCTGGGCACCCGGCCGATTCCGGCGGCGCCCTATTACGATCCAGCCTGGTATGCCGACGAGATCGAGGCGATCTTCAAGCGCAACTGGATCATGGTGGGCCATGTCTGCGAACTGGCAGAGCCGGATGCGTTCATCCGCCGCGAGCTGGAGTTCGCGCGGGCATCGCTGCTGATCACGCGCGGGGCGGATGGCGCGATCCGCGCGTTCCACAATGCCTGCACGCACCGTGGCACCCAGTTGGTGACCGACGACACCGAAGGCCGGGCGCGCAAGTTCAGTTGCAAGTACCACATGTGGACGTTCGCCAATGACGGGCAACTGCTGAGCGCGCCCGATTTCGCGCAGTTCCATGTCGAGAAAGGCGCCTGCGCGCTGAAGCAGGTGCATTGCGAGGTGGTGGCCGGGCTGATCTTCGTGAACCTGCGCAAGGGGCCGGTGGAGGGCCTGCGCGAATGGCTGGGCGAACTGGCGCCGCAACTGGAAGCACTGCCGGTGGCAAGCGCCACGCACCTGACCGAATATGTCTATGACATCGATGCCAACTGGAAGCTGACGTACGACAACTTCCAGGAGAACTATCACCTGCGGTTCATTCACACCCGCACCGGCGCGGCCGGTCTGGGTGGCGATAATCCGTTCGGCTATCCCACCGAATACGGGTTCTTCGGGCCGCACCGCACCCAGGCGATCTGGGATAACCCGCAGCCGGGCATCCTGCCGTTCCAGGGTTTTGCCTATGGCCGGGTGGCGCGGGCGCTGATCGATCGCGGCATCCACCCCACCGGGCCGAAGAAGTATTTCGCGCTGTTTCCCAGCATGTTCCTGTTCGGATCGTCGCAGCAGCCGTTCAGCCACCAGGTCTATCCAATGGGGCCGGAGAAATCGCGCGGGGTGTTCCGGCTGTACTGGAACGGTGCCGATGCCAACCCCAGCGAACGGTTCGCGCGCGAATTCTCGTCGATGGGGCTGCGCGACATCCATTCCGAGGATCGCGCGGTGATCCTGGCCGGGCAGCGCGGGCTGGCCAGCGGGGCGCTGGAGCACATTCACTACCAGACGCAGGAATCGCTGTGCCGGCACCTGTTCAACGAGGTGGAGGCGCGGGTCATGGCCTATCGGGCCGAGCGTGCGGGAGACGGGGCATGAGCGCGCTGTTGCCGGCGGCCTTCGCCGAACTGGAACCGTTCGTGGCGCACTGGGCGGGGGCAAGCACCGCCGCGCGGGCGCAGGCGCGGAACGACGCGGGGCCCGAAGGCTGCGCGGCGTTCATGGCGGCGGGTTTCCCGCGCGCCGCGGAAGCGCTGGATTACCTGGATGCCAAGGGCTTTGCCGGGTTCGACGCCGCCGACGAGCGGCTGATGACGCTGATGCTGGGGCTGACTCACGCCGCGCTGGGCGCCGAACTGCTGGGGCCGGATGAGGTGAAGCACGCGCTGGACCGGCCGGCGATGCGGATTCAGCGCTCTCCGGCGGATGCGGCGCCGGCGGTTTAGCGCAGTTTTCCCCGCTGGACATGCGGACAGCACGGCGCGCGCATTGCCCGGAAGCGATTGACGCGCCTATAGACCACGCGGGAATTGTTCCCCGGGGCGCAGGAATGGCAACTTCCAATCGCAGGATCGGCACCGAGGGATCGGCGACGCGCGCGCTGATCCTGGACACGGCCGAAGCGGTGATCCGCGACGAGGGCTATGCCGCCGCCAGCACGCGCCGGGTGGCGACGCGCGCGGGGCTGAAGCCCAGCCTGGTGCATTACTATTTCCCGACCACCGACGACCTGCTGCTGGCGGTGAACCAGAAGGGCGCCGAGGCAAGCGCGCGGGCCATCGACTCGGCGCTGGCGGCGGACGACCCGATGCGGGCGCTGTGGCTGATGCATGCCGATTCGGCGCGCAACGCGCTGGCCTATGAGTTCATCGCCCTGTCCAACCATCGCAAGAGCCTGCGCGCCGTCATCGCCGAGCATTCGGAGAAGATGCGGGCACGGCAGGTGGAGGTGCTGGGACGGCTGTTCGGCGACGGACTGGCGGCGGAAGGGTTGACGCCGGCGGGGCTGTCGGTGGTGCTGGCCGGGATCGGCCGCGTGCTGGCCACCGAAGGCGCGCTGGGGATCACCGCCGGGCATGACGACGCGCGGGCGTTCGTGGACCGCTGGTTGAGCGGGCTTTCCGGCCGAGTTGCGCAGAATCAAGGCGAAAAGGTTTCGTCCGGACAAGAGTGACATCCGTGAAGCCATCGCCGCGCGGATTCGCGCGGGCTTTCGGAGTTTGTTGCCATGACTGTTATCGAGACCCAATCCAGGCTGCGCTATGAAACCATCAAGCCGAACATCGGCGCGCGCATCCTGAACACCAAGGCCGAGCTGCTTTCGGGTGATCTGGCCGCCGATATTCGCGAGCTGATCGAGAATCGCGGGGTGCTGGTGTTCCCGCAGGTGCATTTCACCAGCGAGGAACAGGTGGCGTTCACGAAGACGCTGGGACAGTTCATGCCCGAGGGCGGCGAGGATACCTACAACATCAGCCTTGACCCGGCGATGGGCGCGCACCGCGATTACCTGAAGGGTTCGCTGTTCTGGCACGCCGATGGCACGATGAACCCACTGCCGATCGGCTATGCCGTGCTGACCAGCCGCATCCTGCCCACCTGGGGCGGCAACACCGAGTTCTGCAACACGTATGCCGCCTATGACGCGCTGTCGGATGTGCTGAAGGCGAAGCTGGAAGGCCTGCGAGTGGAACATGCCGCGTGGCGCAGCCTGTTCTACTACGATCCGGAGCCCGCGCAGGAAGTGCTGGAAGGGATGATGGGCATCGGCACCAAGAACCTGCCGATCGTGTGGACGCACCGTTCGGGCCGCAAGTCGCTGGTGCTGGGCTGCACCGCCGACCACATGGTCGGCATGGACTGGGTGGAAAGCGCGCGGACGCTGCACGGCCTGCGCAATTTCGCCACCAGCGAGCCGTTCCACTATGCGCACGAATGGTCGGTGGGCGATGCGGTGATGTGGGACAATTCGGGCACGATGCACCGCGCGGCGCCTTACGATCCCAACTGCGGCCGCCTGTTGGTGCGCACCAAGACCGGCGGCGAGGAACCTATCCAGTAACCTGGTTGCCCAGGCAGGCGGTGGCGAGCGCTTCGAGCAGCCACGCCGCCGCCGGGCCCGGCTTGCGGTCCTTGCGCCACAGCGCGTGGAGGCGGTAGGCCAGCGGCGCGGCTTCGGGCAGGGCCAGTTCGACAAGGGCGCCGGCGGCGATGTCGGCGGCGACCATGTGGCGCGGCATGTTGCCCCAGCCGATGCCCTCGCGCAGCAGCGCGTGCTTGGCGCCCAGGTCCGCCAGCCGCCAGGTGCGCGGACTGAACACCGAGAAATCGCGCCCCTGGGTGAGCGGCGAGCGGTCGGTGAGCACCAGTTGCAGGTGGCGGGCGGTATCGCCGGGGGCGATGATTCCGGCAGCGAGCGGGTGGCCGGGCGCGGCGACAGGGACAAGGGCGACCTGCCCCACGCTGCGCCGTTCCAGTTCGGGCAGTTCGACGATGTCCGGCCCGGCGATCGCCAGATCGGCGCGGGCATCGCGCACCAGCGCGGCGACGGCGCCGAGCGCTTCGACGTGGAGGCGCAGATCGACGGTGGGGAACGCCTGCTGGAAGCGGCGCAGCACGGCGGCGACGGCGGCGCTGGGCATCATGACATCGACGACGAGACCGAGTTCGGTTTCCAATCCCTGACGGATGCCGCGCGCGCGGGCGATCAGGCCGTCGGTTTCGTTGGCGACGGCGCGGGCATCGGCCAGCAATGCGCGACCGGCGTCGGTGAGGCGGGGACGCCGCGAGCCTTCGCGGACGAACAGGCTGAGGCCGAGTTGCGCTTCAAGCGTTGAGACAGCGTAGCTGACCACCGACAGCGCGCGGCCGAGCTTGCGCGCGGCGGCATGGAAGCTGCCTTCGTCGGCAACGGCGAGGAACACGCGCAAGTGATCGAGCGTGGGTTGGCCGATGTCCACCGTTCAACTCCCTGGAACAAGATGGACAGGTTTATCCGGCTTTTTCGAACAGAAGCCAAGCGGCATATGCTGGCCATCAGCACAGGAGACCCCCCATCATGACCTCCACGGATACCGCGACCATCGAACTGCGTCCGTTCGCCAGCCTGGGCGCTGCCGATCACGGCTGGCTGGATGCGCACCACCACTTCTCGTTCGCCGATTACCACGATCCGGCGCGGGTCCACTGGGGCGCGCTGCGGGTGTGGAACGATGACACCATCGCCGCGCAGACCGGGTTTCCCATGCACCCGCACCGCGACATGGAGATCGTGACCTATGTGCGCACCGGCGCGATCAGCCACCGCGACAGCCTCGGCAACGCCGGACGGACCGAAGCGGGCGACGTGCAGGTGATGTCGGCCGGCAGCGGGATCACCCACAGCGAATACAATCTGGAGGACGAGGCGACGACGCTGTTCCAGATCTGGATCATCCCCGATGGCCGGGGCGGCGAGCCGGACTGGGACCAGCGGCCGTTTCCCAAGGGCGACCGTTCGGGCCGGTTCGTGGCGCTGGCTTCGGGCCACGCCGCCGATCAGGCCCTGCCGATCCGCGCCGATGCCCGCGTGCTGGGCGCGACGGTGGCGGCGGGCGAGACGGTGACGTTCGAGAC
>JAGWVC010000083.1 GCA_018971065.1 Sphingomonadales bacterium
ATCTCGACATGCCCCGAAAACCGCGGCTTGTTCGGGTCCACCGTCAGGTCCAGCCGGTACAGCGACGGCTTCACCGCGTCGTCCAGCTTGCCTGCGGGCGCCGGCGGCACCGCCTCGGCAACGGCCGCAACCGGGGCAGGGGCGGCCTGAACCACGGTGGCAAAACCCAGGGCCAGCACCGAGCCGGCAAGCATCAACGACCGCATTATCCTGTCATTCCTTTCACTCGAATCATAAATCTCTACCGCAGCAGGCTGCCCAGCAACCCCCGCGCAAACCGCCCCACCGCCTGCCCGCCGATCGCGGTGCCCAGCGTTCCGGCGATGGCGCTGGCGGCATTGGCCAGCGGGTTGGACCGCGATGCGCGCCCGGTGATCTCTGCCGCCACCACGCGCCCGGCCGACGCCGCCACCGCGCCGATCGCCGCGCGCCCGGCGTTCACCCACAGTGACGGCGATTGCCGCGCCTGCGCCCGCTGCGCGTCCACGCCCTGCGTCTCCACCACTTGCGCGGCGGCCGAGGCGTCCTGCGCCTTCGCGGCCAGCACTTCGGCGGCGGACTCGCGGTTCACCGCCACATCGTACTTGCCCGCGAACGGGCTGATCGACTGGATGATCGCCCGCTCCTTCGGCGTCACCGGTCCCAGTCGCGAACGCGGCGGTGCGATCATCGTGCGCTGCACCACCGATGGCGATCCATCCTCGTTCAGCGTCGAAACCAGCGCCTCACCCACTTTCAGTTCGGTAATCGCGGTCGCCACATCCAGTTCCGGGTTCACGCGGAACGTCTCCGCCGCCGCCTTCACCGCCTTCTGGTCACGCGGCGTGAACGCGCGCAGCGCGTGCTGGATGCGGTTGCCAAGCTGCGCCGCCACCTTCTCGGGCACGTCGATAGGGTTCTGGGTCACGAAATACACGCCGACACCCTTGGAGCGAATCAGGCGCACCACCTGCTCGATCTTGCTCATCAACGCATCGGGCGCATCGACGAACAGCAGATGGGCTTCGTCGAAAAAGAACACCAGCTTCGGTTTCTCCACGTCGCCCACCTCGGGCAGTGCCTCGAACAGCTCGCTCAGCATCCACAGCAGGAAGGTGGCATAGAGCTTCGGGCTCTCCATCAGCTTTTCGGCCGACAGCACGTTGACCATGCCCTTTCCGGTCTCGTCCACCCGCAGCAGGTCGTTGATCTCGAACGCCGGCTCGCCATAGAACCGGTCGGCACCCTGGCTCTCGAACGAAAGCAACTGCCGCTGGATCGTGCCGATCGTGGCCTTGGAAACATTGCCATACTTCGTCGTCAGCTCGGCCGCGTGCTCGGCCACCGCGATCAGCACCGATTGCAGGTCGGAAAGGTCCAGCAACAACAGCCCGTTGTCGTCGGCAAAGCGGAACGCGATGTTCAGCACGCCCTCCTGCGTGTCGTTCAGCCCCAGCAGCCGCGCCAGCAGCAGCGGCCCCATTTCCGAGATCGTCGCCCGCACCGGATGCCCGGCCTCGCCATAGAGGTCCCAGAACACCCCTGGATTGTCGCGCCAGCCATAGTCCGTGATGCCCATGTCCTTGGCGCGCTGGATCAGGCTGTCGGCGTGCTTGAATGCATTGCTGCCCGGCATGGTGATGCCCGAAAGATCGCCCTTCACGTCGGCCAGGAACACCGGCACGCCCACCGCCGAAAACTGCTCGGCCAGCGTCTGCAGCGTCACCGTCTTGCCGGTGCCGGTCGCCCCGGCGATCAGGCCATGCCGGTTCGCGCGCGACAGCGTCAGGTACTGCTTCTCGCCGTTCGCGGCCTGGCCGATAAGAATGTCGGTCACGGGTAGGTCGGACATGGGTATTCTGGCCCCCTTCAAGGTAAGTATCGGGAAAGTCTACCCGCCCCGCGCGGCTTTTGCCAGCACGCCGGATGCCCGCTAAAGGCGCAGCGATGCTGCCCCACCCGCCGCCTTTCCCCGCTCCCTACGTGCTGCTCGACGATGCCCGCCCCGAAGGCGCGGCCCCCGCCCGGCTCTATCGCGATCCGGTCGAGATCGTCCGCGCCCGCACCGCCGCCGAAGTCGTTCCGGCACTCGCCCGCGTGGAGGCGCTCTCGCAAGCGGGCCTGCACTGCGCCGGATACCTCGCCTACGAAGCCGGCCTCGCGCTCGAACCCAAACTCACCGCCCGCACCGGGCCGCGCCTCGGTGCCGATGGCCCACTGCTGTGGTTCGGCGCCTTCCGCGATTTCGCCACCCTGCCGCCCGCGCAAGTCCCCGCCTGGCTCGCCGCGCAAACCGCCGCCCCCGCCACCATCGGCCCGCTCGAACCCCAGCTCTCCCCCGGCGCTTACGCCCGCGCCTTCGCCGCCATCCACGACGCCATCCACGCCGGCGACATCTATCAGGCCAATCTCACCCTGCCGCTCGCCGGGCGCTATGCGGGCGATCCGCTGGCGCTTTACGCCGCGCTGCGCGCCCGCGCCGGCGCCGGCTACGGCGCCGTCCTCTGCGACGGCAGCCACATGATCCTCAGCCTCTCGCCCGAACTGTTCTTCTCGCTGAAGGCGGGCGAGGTGCTGGCCCGGCCGATGAAGGGCACCCGCCCGCGCGGCCGCGACCCCGCCGCCGACGCTGTGCAAGCCAGCGAACTCGCCGCCGCCCCCAAGGATCGCGCCGAAAACCTGATGATCGTCGATTTGATGCGCAACGACCTGTCGCGCGTCGCGGTCCCCGGCAGCGTGCGCGTCGAAGCGCCGTTCGCGGTCGAAAGCTACCCCACCGTCCACCAGATGGTCACCACCATCCGCGCCCGCCTCCGGCCCGGCCTCGGCGGCGTCGATCTGCTGCGCGCGCTGTTCCCCTGCGGCTCGATCACCGGCGCGCCCAAGATCCGCGCGATGGAACTGATCGACGCCACCGAACCGCACCCGCGCGGCGTCTATTGCGGCGCCATCGGCCGCATCGATGCCGGATCGGACAATGCAACTGGCGACAGCGCGTTCAATGTGGCAATCCGCACGCTGCGGCTCACCCCTGACAGCGCCGGGGGCGGCGGCCGCGCCGTCATGGGGGTGGGTTCGGCGATCGTCGCCGATTCGCGGATGCTGCCCGAATGGCGGGAGTGCTTGGTGAAAGGGGGTTTCGTGCGGGATTCGGCGGCGGTAACGGATGCGGCAACGCCGCCGGTCGCGGGGTTCGACCTTGTCGAGACGATGGCGTTCGCGCCCGAAACCGGCATCGCCCTGCTTGATCTGCACCTGGCCCGCATCGGCGCCAGCGCCCGCGAACTCGGCTTCGAATTCGATCGCCACGCGGTGCGCAACGCCATCCAGGCGCTGTGCTTCGATGCCGAGCAGCCCGCGCGCCTGCGCCTCACGATTGCGCGCAGCGGCGCCTATGCGCTCGAACTCGGTGCGATGCCGCCCGCGCTCGCCCAACCGGCGAAATGCGTCGTCCTGCCGCTGCCGATCGACGATGGCGACTGGCGCCTGCGCCACAAGACCACCGATCGCGCCTTCTACGAAGCCGGGCTCAAGGTCGCGCACGATGCCGGCGCCGCCGAGGCGCTGTTCCGGCGCGACGATGGCCTGCTCACCGAAGGCTGCTTCACCAATCTGTTCGTGCCGCGCGACGGCATCCTGCTCACCCCGCCCGCGCGCCTGGGCCTGCTCCCCGGCGTGCTGCGCCAATCACTGCTCGCGGCCGGCACGGCGCGCGAAGAGGAACTCACCTTGGCCGATTGCGAATCCGGATTCTTCATCGGCAATGCCCTGCGCGGCCTGATCCCGGCGGTGCTGGCATGAACACCTCGCTCTCGCTGAACCGCATCGCCCCCTCGCGCACCACCGCGATGACCGACCGCGCCATCGCCCTGCGCGAGGCAGGCCGCGACGTGATCTCGCTCTCGGTCGGCGAACCCGATTTCGCCACCCCGCCGCACGTCGTCGCCGCCGCCAAGGCCGCGCTCGACGCGGGCGACACCAAGTACACCGCCGTCGGCGGCACCGCCCGCCTGAAAGCCGCCGCCACGTTGCATTTCCAGCGCGATCTCGGCATCGCCACGCCCGCCTCGCAAGTCACCGTCAGCGCCGGCGGCAAGCAGGCCATCTTCCACGCCCTGCTCGCCACGCTCGACCCCGGCGACGAAGTGCTGATCCCCGCGCCGTGGTGGGTTTCCTATCCCGAGATCGTCCGCTTCGCCGGCGCCACCGTGGTCCCGATCGAGACCACCCCCGCCAGCGGCTACCGCATCAGCGCGCAGCAGCTCGCCGCCGCGATCACCCCGCAAACCCGCTGGCTGCTGCTCAATTCCCCCGGCAACCCCACCGGCGCCACCTACCCGGCCGAGGAACTGCAAGCCCTCGGCGAAGTCCTCGCCGCCCACCCCCGCGTGCTGGTGCTCAGCGACGACATCTACGCGCCGCTGCGCTACACCCCCGGCCGCCACGCCACCCTCGCGGTCGAACGCCCCGATCTGGCAGGCCGCATCCTCACCGTCTCGGGCGTCTCCAAAAGCCACGCGATGACCGGCTTCCGCATCGGCGTCGCCACCGGGCCGCAATGGCTGATCGCCGCGATGGAAAAGCTGCAATCGCATTCCTCGGGCAACCCCTGCTCGATTTCGCAGGCCGCCGCCGTCGCCGCCTTCGAAGGCCCGCAGGAGTTCCTCACCCAGTGGTGCGAACGCTTCCGCAGCCGCCGCGACATGGTGGTCGCCGCCGTCAACGCCATCCCCGGCCTTTCCACCCCGGTCCCTGACGGCGCGTTCTACTGCATGATCGACGCCACGCCGCTGATGCCCCGCTTCGGTGACGACGACGCGCTGGCGCTCCACCTGCTCGAACACGGCGTCGCCATCGTCGCCGCCTCGGGCTTCGGCGGCAAGGGCGGCTTCCGCATTTCCTTCGCGGCGGACGAGGCCAAACTGACCGAGGCCCTGCGCCGCATCGCAAACGCAGTCGCATGACCGACCTGCCCATCCTGTTCGAAGACGGCGAAGCGCTGGTGATCGACAAGCCTTCGGGCCTCGCGGTCGATCGCCCCCGCGCCGGCGGGCAATGCCTCGACGATCATCTCGAATCGCTGCGCCTCGGCTTCCAGCGCCAGCCCGCCGCGGTCCACCGGCTCGATCGCGACACCTCGGGCTGCCTGCTGCTGGCCCGCAACCCCAAGGCGCTCAAGCGCTTCTCCGCCGCGTTCGAGGCGAAGCTGGTCCAGAAGCGCTACCTCGGCGTGGTCGCCGGCGCCGTCGCGGGCGAGGAAGGCACCATCGAACTGGCGCTGGCCAAGATCAGCAGCGCCGCCGGCGGCTGGCACATGATCGCCGCGAAAAAGGGCAAGCCCGCCGTCACTCACTGGCGCAAGCTGGCCGAAGTCGGCGGCAACACGCTGGTCGAATTCCGCCCCGAAACCGGCCGCACCCACCAGATCCGCATCCACGCGCTGAAAGGCCTCGGCACCGCGCTGCTCGGTGATCCGATCTACGGGGCAGGGGGCGCCAGAACGATGCTCCACGCTGCCGAGATCACGGTCCCCCGCGACGGCAAAACCCCCGTCCACGCCGTCGCCCCCATGCCCGCCGATTTCCTCGCCCTCGGGTTCAGCGATGGATGACCTCGACGCCGTAATCTCCCGCGCAAACACTCTTGCCAGCGAATCGTTCATCGCCGCCTCCGGCCCCGGCGGCCAGAACGTCAACAAGGTCGCCACCGCCGTCCAGCTTCGCGTCAACGTCTACGCGCTGCGCCTCGCACCCGCCGTGTTCCACCGCCTGAAAACCCTCGCCGGCACCCGCATGACCGCCGGGGGGGAACTCGTCCTCGCCGCCCGCCGCTTCCGCACCCAGGAAGCCAACCGCGCCGATGCCCGTGAGCGCCTGGCGGAACTGCTCCGCGACGCGCACGACCTCCCCGAAAAGCGCGCCAAATCCCGCCTCAACCGCGTCGGCAAGACCGCGCGCCTCGCCGGCAAGAAGCTGCGCGGCACGGTGAAGGCCGGTCGCGGTAAGGTCCGGCTGGACTGACCTCTCCCCTGATCGCGGGATAGAGCCTGCCGCGCGAACCGCTATCCTCCTGCCGCCTGCTGGAAGGAGACCGCCGCGATGATCCGTTCCGTCACGCTCCCGATCTGCGCCGCGCTGGCATTGTACGTCACCCCGGCCCAACCCCAGCCCCAGCCCCAGCCCCAGCCGCGCGCCATCGGCATCGACTGGTCGCAGATCGAACAGCGCCAGCTACCCCGTCCGGGTTCGGCCGACGAAGCCAAGGTCTGCGCCACCGTGCTCGGCCACCTTGCCGCCAGCCGCGCCACGCCCCCGTCGCGCAAGCACGACCTTTCCGCCCGCGCGCAGAACTGGGGCGCCGCGTTCGAACAGAAGACCGGCATGGCCGCCGACAGCTTCGCCAAAGTGCCCGACTACGCACTCAACCTGTTCGCGCTCGGCCAGCTTGACCCACGTGCCGTCACCTCGGTGGGCGAGGCCTGCCTGAAACGCCTGCCGCAGGCGTAGGACGTGGACGGCCGCAGGCGCCGATTCGCGTGAGAACCTGCCGCAGCGGTTGCGATTGCCGCGAATAAGCCTAAACGCGGCGAAATCCGACTCACCCCGCGCCGAATCGCACAGGACAACACACCACACATGGCTTCGTACAATCAGCCCAGCTTCCAGGAACGCACCGCCGCCGCCGCCAAGGCCAAGGAAGCCGCGCTCGCCAAGCTGAAGCCGAAGCAGCCGCTGACTCCCGAACAGGCGGCTGAACTGGCCGCGCAGCACGCCGCGAAGGAAGCCGCCCTCGCCGAAGCGAGCGCCGCCAAGAAAGCCGCGCGCGAAGCGGAAAAGGCCGCGAAGAAGGCCGCCAAGGAAGCCGCGAAGCCTGCCCCGGTCAAGCAACTCACCGAAGCCGAAAAGAAGGCGTTGCGCGACGCGAAGTATGCCGCGCGCAAGGCCCGCAAGAAGTAGCTCAGCACACGTCGGCGGCGACCTCGTCGGCCCGCGCGAACGCCTTGGCAAACGCGCCGGGTAGCTGTTCGGCCAGCGCCGCCGCCGTCCACCCGCCCTCGCATGAAACCCGCGCGACCGGACGCGGGCGGCTGAACAGCGTCACCTCCTCGCCGCTCACCCCGAACACCTGGTTGGTGATCGGCGCTGATGCCTCGCTGGCCAGATAAGCCGCCAAGGGGGCGACCTTCTCGGGCGTCAGCGCCGCCAGGGCAGGGGGCACATCCGCCCCCTCCGGCATTGCCCCGCCCAGCAGCCGCGTGAACGCCACCGGCGCAATGCAGTTCGCCCGCACGCCAAACCGCGCCATGTCCAGCGCGATGGACTGCATCAGCCCCACCACGCCCAGCTTCGCCGCGCTGTAGTTCGCCTGGCCCACGTTCCCCACCAGCCCGGCGCCCGATGTGAACAGCACGAAACCGCCGCTACCCTGTTCGCGGAAATGCGGCGTCGCTGCCCGGCAGATCGCGAATGCGCCGTTCAGGTGCACGTCCAGCACCGCATCCCAGTCGGCGCGACTCAGCTTGTGCCAGATCGCGTCGCGCAGGAAACCGGCGGCATTGATCACCGCATCGATCCGGCCGAACGCCGCCAGCCCGGCCGCGATCACCGCTTCCGCGCCGCCCGGCCCGGTCAGGCTGGCCCCATGCGCGATGGCTCGCCCGCCGTCCGCGCCGATTTCTGCCGCGACCGCCCGCGCCGGGGCGGCATCGCCGCCGCCGCCATCGCGCGCCACTCCGGCGTCGTTCACCACCACCGCCGCACCCTCGGCAGCGCACAGCCGCGCGCAGGCCCGGCCGATCCCCCGGCCGCCGCCGGTGACGACAACGACCCTGCCCGCCAGGCTGCCCGCGCCCATCGGGCGCTACATCTTCTTTTCGGCGGCGCTGGTGGCGGCATCCACGCCGTTCTTCACCGCCTCGCCACCTGCCTTCACGCCGGCCTTCACGCCCGCCTTCGCCGCCGCCACTGCGGCCGATCCGGCGGTCTCGGCCGCGCTTCCGGCTTGATCCGCCGCGCTGGCGGCCTGGTCCGCCGCCTCGCCGGCCATCGCCGACGGATCGGCCGACGGCGTCGCGGTCACCCCGCTCATCGCGGTTTCGGCGGGCATCTCGACATTGTCGGCCGATGCGGCATCGCCGGCCTTGTCGGACTTCGCGCACCCGGCCAACGTCAGCGCGGCAACGGCCAGGGGAAGGGCGATTCTGTTCATGTCAGGCATACTCCGATGATCGTTCGATCTGTCCATAACGACAGTGCCGCCCGGATGTGCCATGCCTGCGCGGCAAGGGGAAGGCGCCCCCGTGCATGACCACGGTTGCATCATATAAAGAAATCTTTATATGTGCATTCCAGAGATGCGATGATGATGCTGATAGACCCCACCCTGCGCGCGCTGGCCGACATGACCCGGCTGCGCATCATGCGGCTGCTGGCCCATATGGAGCTGGCGGTGGGGGAGCTTGCGGCCGTGCTGGGGCAAAGCCAGCCGCGCGTCTCGCGCCACATCAGGATACTGTGCGATGCGGGCCTTGCCGAACGCCGCAAGGAAGGGGCGTGGGTGTTCCTGCGCAGCGCCATCGCGGTCGATCGCGCGCCGCCGCTGGGCGCCGCCGTCGCCCACCTGCTGGCCGTGGCCGAGGGCGACGACGCCAAGTTCGCTGCCCGGTGCGAGGAAGACCGTCGCCACCTTGCCGCCATTCGCCAGTCGCGCGAAGCCGCCGCTGCCGACTATTTTTCCCGCCATGCCGCCGAATGGGATTCGCTGCGCTCGCTGCACAGCCCCGATGGCCCGGTGGAAGCCGCGCTGCTGGCCGCGCTGGGGGAACGGCTCGGCCGCCTGCTCGATGTCGGCACCGGCACCGGCCGCATCGCCGAACTGCTGGCGCCCTGCGCCACCCGCGTCACCGGCCTTGACATGAGCCCGGAAATGCTGCGCCTCGCCCGCGCCCGGCTGCAGAACCTGCCTGCCGAATGTGTCGATCTGGTCCAGGGTGATTTCACCGCGCTGCCGTTCGCCGCTGCGGCATTCGATACCGTCACGCTTCACCAGGTCCTGCACTATGCGCAGGACCCGGGCCGCGTCCTCGCCGAAGCCGCGCGCGTGCTGGCCCCCGGTGGCCGTCTCGCCGTGGTTGATTTTGCCGCGCACGATCACGAGGCGCTGCGCACCGAACACGCCCACGCCCGCCTCGGCTTCAGTGACGAGGCGATGCTGGGCCTGTTCACGCAGGCCGGCTTCGCGGGTGAATCGCCGGTGGCTCTGCCGGGCCAGCGGTTGACGGTAAAAATCTGGACCGGCACGCGCACCGGCGCGGCGGCAAGCCATCACGAACGGGAAAACGCATGACTACCCCCCCACAGGCCCCGTTGTTTGCCGGCGTGCCGGGCGACATTTCGGTGTCTTTTGAATTCTTCCCGCCGAAGACCGAGAAGATGGAAGAGCAGCTCTGGGAAGCGATCACCGCGCTCGCCCCGCTGAACCCCAGCTTCGTCTCGGTCACTTACGGCGCCGGCGGCACCACCCGCGAACGCACCCACGCCACCGTCGCCCGCATCGTCGATGAAACCACGCTGAAGCCCGCCGCGCACCTCACCTGCGTCGCCGCCAGCAAGGCCGAAATCGCCGAGATTGCCGAACAATACTGGCAGGCCGGCGTCCGCCACATCGTCGCCCTGCGCGGCGATCCGCCCCCGGCCGACGGCGGCAGGTTCACGCCCCACCCCGAAGGCTACGCCAGCGCAGCCGAGCTCGTCGCCGGCCTGCGCGCCGCGCACGATTTCGAAATCTCGGTCGCCGCCTATCCCGAAGTCCACCCCGAGGCGATCAGCGCCGAGAGCGATCTCGATAACCTCAAGCGCAAGCTCGATGCCGGCGCCACCCGCGCCATCACCCAGTTCTTCTATTCCACCGACGCCTACTTCCGCTTCCTCGACAAGGTGCTCGCCGCCGGCATCACCGCGCCGATCCTGCCGGGCATCATGCCGGTCACCAACTTCGCCGCGATCCGCCGGATGAGCGGCAACACCGAAATCCCCGCGTGGATGGAAACCATGTTCACCGGGCTCGACGATCACCCCGGCGCCCGCGCCCTCGTCTCGGCCACCGTCGCCGTCGATCTCTGCCACCGCCTCTATCAGGGCGGCGTGCGCGATTTCCATTTCTACACGCTCAACCGCGCCGAGCAGGCCTACGCCATCTGCCACCTGCTCGGCCTGCGTCCGGAGACCAAGTGATGACCATTACCCCCTCCGCCGCCCGCGCTTCCTTCGTCGCCGAAGCCGCCAAGCGCATCCTCATCACCGACGGCGCCCAAGGCACCGAGTTCCAGAAGCTCGGCCTCACCGAAGCCGACTACGCGGGCAATCTCGGCCTTTCGCACGAGCAGAAGGGCAACAACGACATGCTGAACCTCAGCAAGCCCGACGCCGTCGAATGGGTCCACCGCAACTATTTCGAGGCCGGCGCCGACATCGCCGAAACCAACACCTTCTCGTCGAACCGCATCAGCCAGGCCGACTACGGCGCCGAACACCTCGTCCGCGATCTCAACATCGCCGCCGCCCAACTGGCCCGCAAGATCGGTGACGAGTACACCGCGAAAGACGGCCGCCCCCGCTTCGTCGCCGGCGGCATCGGCCCCACCAACAAGACCCTGTCGCTCAGCCCCGACGTCAACGACCCCGGCTTCCGCGAGATCGACTGGGATTTCCTCGTCGATGTCTACAAGGAACAGGCCGCCGCGCTGATCGAAGGCGGCGCCGATTTCATCCTCATCGAAACCGTGTTCGACACGCTCAACGCCAAGGCCGGCGTGATGGCCTGCAAGCAACTCGAAGCGGAAATCGGCCGCGAAGTGCCGATCATGCTGTCGATGACCCTCACCGACCTCTCCGGCCGCAACCTCTCGGGCCACACCGTCGAAGCCTTCTGGCACGCCGTCCGCCACGCGAAGCCGCTCACCATCGGCCTCAACTGCTCGTTCGGCGCCACCCAGTTGCGCCCCCACGTCAAGCTGCTCTCCGAAATCGCCGACGCCCTGATCATGGTCTACCCCAACGCCGGCCTGCCCAACGAACTCGGCAAGTACGACGAACTCCCTGAAGAAACCGCCGCCCTCGTCCGCGAATGGGCCGAAGGCGGCCAGGTCAACGTGCTGGGCGGCTGCTGCGGCTCCACCCCCGCCCACATCGCGGCGATCGCCCGCGCCGTGACGGGTATCACCCCCCGCCAGATCCCCACGCTGTCGCCGGTCACCCGCCTCGCTGGTCTCGAGCCTTTCGTCATGGCCGCCGCATGAAGAACCAAGGAAAGATGCGAGGGGGTCACCCCCTCGCGCTCCCGATTACCTTTGCGTTGTGCGCGGCCTCTCTGTCAGCCCAAAGCGCCGCAGGCTTTAAAGCCGCTGCGCGGCAGGAACTGACCTCGGAACGTCGCGCAACCAAAAGGTAACAGGGGTGCAGGGGAAATGATTTCCCCTGCTACTTCCTTCTTCTTGAAATAATTCCGGAACGGAACCGACAATGAACACCCTCTCCTCCACCCGTTTCGTCAACGTCGGCGAGCGCACCAACGTCACCGGCTCGGCCGCGTTCAAGAAGCTGATCCTCGCCGGTGACTACGCGAAGGCGGTCGAGGTCGCGCGCCAGCAGGTCGAGAACGGCGCGCAGGTGATCGACGTCAACATGGACGAGGGCCTGCTCGACGCGGTCGCGGCGATGACCACCTTCCTCAAGCTGATCGCCGCCGAGCCGGACATTGCCCGCGTTCCGGTGATGATCGACAGCTCGAAGTGGGAGGTGATCGAGGCGGGCCTGAAGTGCGTTTCGGGCAAGCCGATCGTCAACTCGATCAGCATGAAGGAAGGTGAGGGGCCGTTCCTGGAGGCCGCTGCCAAGTGCATGAACTACGGCGCCGCCGTCGTCGTCATGGCCTTCGACGAAAAGGGTCAGGCCGACACCAAGGCCCGCAAGGTCGAAATCTGCGAGCGCGCCTACAAACTGCTCACCGGCATCGGCTTCCCGCCCGAGGACATCATCTTCGACCCCAACGTCTTCGCGGTGGCGACGGGCATCGAGGAGCACAACAACTACGCGGTCGATTTCATCGAGGCGGTGAAGGAAATCCGCGCCCGCTGCCCGCATGTCCACTTCTCGGGCGGCCTGTCGAACCTCTCGTTCTCGTTCCGCGGCAACGAACCCGTCCGCCGCGCGATGCACTCGGTGTTCCTCTACCACGCCATCCCGGCGGGCTTGGACATGGCGATCGTCAACGCCGGCCAGCTTGACGTCTATGACCAGATCGATCCGGCCCTGCGCGAAGCCTGCGAGGACGTGATCCTCAACAAGGATGAAGGCGCGACGGAGCGCCTGATCGCGATCGCCGAGGGCTTCAAGGGCAAGGACGCGGTGGCGGAAAAGGCCGCCGAGGAGTGGCGCGGCTGGGACGTCACCCGCCGCCTCGAACACGCCCTCGTCAAGGGCCTCGACGCCTTCGTGGTCGAGGATACCGAGGAAGCCCGGCAGGCTAATGCCCGCCCCATCGAGGTCATCGAAGGCCCGCTGATGGCCGGCATGAACACGGTGGGTGATCTGTTCGGCAGCGGCAAGATGTTCCTGCCGCAAGTGGTCAAGTCCGCCCGCGTGATGAAGAAAGCGGTCGCCCACCTCATCCCCTTCATCGAGGCGGCGAAAGAGGAAGGCGCGAAAGCCAAGGGCCGCATCATCATGGCGACGGTCAAGGGCGACGTTCACGACATCGGCAAGAACATCGTCGGCGTCGTGCTCCAGTGCAACGGCTACGAAGTGCTCGATCTCGGCGTGATGGTGCCGTGGAGCACGATCATCGACACCGCGAAAAAGGAAGACGTGGACATCGTCGGCCTCTCCGGCCTGATCACCCCGTCGCTCGACGAGATGGTGACGGTGGCCGAGGAAATGCAGCGCGCCGGCCTCAAGATGCCGCTGCTGATCGGCGGCGCCACCACCAGCCGCGTCCACACCGCGCTGCGCATTGATCCGGCCTATGATGGCCCGGTCGTCCACGTGCTCGACGCCAGCCGCGCCGTCGGCGTCGCCTCGCAACTGCTGTCCGACACCCAGGCCGAGGGCTTCATCGCATCGACCGCCCGCGAATACGACGACATCCGCGTCGCCCGCGCCGGCAAGGAAGGCTCCAACCTCCTCACCCTCGAAGAAGCCCGCGCTAACCAGTTCGCGGCCGACCCAGCCCAGAAGGCCCCCGCACCCGCCCAGCCGGGCCTGCACGTCTTCGCAGACTGGAACCTCTCCGACTTGCGCGACTGCTTCGACTGGACCCCGTTCTTCCGCGCCTGGGAACTCGCCGGCACTTTCCCGGCCATCCTCGAAGACAGCGTCGTCGGCGAAAGCGCCCGCGCCCTCTACGCCGATGCGCAGGCCATGCTCGACCAGGTCATCGCCGAAAAGTGGCTCACCGCCAAAGCCGTCGCCGGCTTTTGGCCCGCTCACCGTGAGGGTGACGACATCCTGCTCGGGGACGGCACCCGCCTCCCGTTCCTGCGCCAGCAGGTCAAGAAATCGCGCGGTCGCGCCAACTTCTGCCTCGCCGACTTCATCACCCCCGCCGATGACTGGCTCGGCGGCTTCGCCGTCGCCATCCACGGCATCGAACCGCACCTCGCCCGCTTCCAGGCGGCGCATGACGATTATTCCGACATCCTGCTGAAGGCGCTGGCCGACCGCTTCGCCGAAGCCCTCGCCGAACGGCTGCACCAGCATGTCCGCACCACGCTGTGGGGCTATGCCCCCGGCGAACAACTGACCAACGAGGCGCTGATCCGCGAACAGTATCGCGGCATCCGCCCCGCGCCGGGCTACCCGGCCTGCCCGGATCATTCGCTGAAGCCGATCCTGTTCGACCTGCTGAAAGCGCAGGACAACGCCGGCGTCATCCTCACCGAATCGCAGGCGATGCTGCCCACTGCGGCCGTCAGCGGCTTCTATTTTGCCCATCCCGAAAGCCAGTATTTCGGTGTCGCCCGCATCGGGCGTGACCAGTTGGCCGATTACGCCACCCGGCGCGGCGTCGATCTTGCCGTGGCCGAACGCTGGCTGCGCCCCAATCTCGACTGAAACCGGCCTCGACTGAATCGCATTTATTCCACAACCTTCGCTTGCCCCGCGCCCGCGCATTTGCGAAACGCGCGGGGCTTATGGCGGACCCGCGCATCTCGCATATCGAGCTCGACGAAGCGACGATCCTGTGGCGCAATGCCGATATTGAGCAGGAACGCCGCATCGCCATCTTCGACCTGATCGAGGAAAACCTGTTCCGCCCGCTGCGCGCGCACGCCGCCGGCCACGAAGGCCCCTACCGCCTGCGGCTTTCGGTCAACGACGGCCGACTGGTGCTGGAAATCGCCGACGAGGCGCAGCAGCCGCTGGAAACGCTGGTCCTGGGTCTCGGCCGGTTCCGCCGCCCGATTCGCGAATACTTCGCCATCTGCGAATCGTACTATCAGGCCATTCGCAAGGCCACGGCGGGTGAGATCGAGACGATCGACATGGCCCGGCGCGGCGTCCACAACGAAGCCGCCGAATTGCTGCTGGAACGGCTGGAAGGCAAGGTGGAGACCGATTTCGCCACCGCCCGCCGCCTGTTCACGCTGATCTGCGTGCTGCATATCCGTGGCTGACCGGCGTGGCTGACCGTCGTGGCTAGGGCGCGCACCACCGCCAGGCGGGGCAGGGGGCGCATGCGCTGGCGCTGGCTGGGCGCGCTGCTGCTTGTCGCCATCGTCGGCGGCATCGCCGGCTGGTGGCACTTGCGCCACTGGCGTCCCGAACGCGCGATATTCCCCGTGCAGGGCGTCGAGATCGGCAGTGACGACAGCGCCGAAGCCGGCGGCGATGGCGCCGGGGTCGATTGGAAGGCGCTCAAGCAGATCGGTGCCGATTTTGCCTATATCGACGCGTCGGCCAGCGCCTTCGCGCGCGATCCCGCGTTCAGCCGCAATCTTGAGGAAGCGCGCGCCGCCGGCCTTCTGGTCGGCGCGGTCCACCGCTACGATCCGTGCCAGCCGGCTGACCGGCAATCGGCCAACTTCGTCACCATCGTCCCGCGCGATCCCAAGCTTCTGCCGCCGGCGATCGAACTGGTGCGCCTGGCCGACGATTGCCCGATCAAGGTCAACGACGCCGCGGTGGAGAGCGAGCTGATGACCTTCATCAACCAGATCGAAACCCACACCGGCAAGCCGTCGCTGCTCAAGGTCGGGCCGGAGTTCGAGCGGCGCTATCATGTCGCCGCCACCATCGATCGCACCCTCTGGCTGATGCGCGATCGCTTCCAGCCCGATTACGCCAACCGGCCGTGGAGCATGTGGACCGCCAACAGCCAACTCCAGACCACCGCTCAGGCCGAACCGGTGCGCTGGCTGGTGGCGCAGCCGTGAGCGACGCCGTGCCCACCCTTATGCCTGATCGCGATGCCCTGATCGCCGCCGCCCGCGCCGCGTCCGCCTCGGCCTATGCGCCTTATTCGCGGTTCCACGTCGGCGCCGCGCTGGCCTTTGCCGATGGTGCCGTGATGGCCGCCGCCAATGTCGAGAATGCGTCCTACGGCCTCGCGCTCTGCGCCGAAACCGTCGCCGTGGCGGCAGCAATGGCGGCCGGGCGGCGCGGCGGGCTGCTGGCGGTGGCGGTGGTCGGCGGCAGCCCCGCCGCAGATGGCACCGCGCAATCCGCGCCCGATCCGATCACGCCTTGCGGCCGTTGCCGGCAAGTGCTGAACGAGCTGGCGCAATTGGGCGGCACCGATCCGACGGTCTGGTGCGTTGGTGCCGATCGGGTTGTCGAACTGCGCCTGTCGGACCTGCTGCCGCGCGCGTTCGGCCCAGCCAGCCTGGGTTGACCGGTGCGCCGGGCAGTGCCCCGCACGCCAGCCCAGCCGATACCGCTGATCGATCAGAACAGCCTTGCGGCTCCCCTTGCCAGCGCGAAGAGAAATGCCCAGAGGGCCATTGACAGAAGCCCCGCAATGGCGAGCCCGTGCCATCCGCGAATGCTCGCGAATGCATGCGATTGTTCTTGCGACATTATAGCGATCCCTCGCGTCCGTAGCCTCCGAGCTACCCCGCGCTGTTATGGCTAAGTGTCGGGAATGCTTACGTCAACCGTCAATTTCTTCGACACGACCCGCCGTTCTATGTGCAATGCGGCAAATGAATGAAATGACACATTCTGACGCTTGGAAATCGGATGCAAAAAGTTTTCCACCGCCGGTGAAGGCCACGCCAAGTCCAGAAAAAATAAGGAATATTACCTATAATTCCAGGCGGTGATGCCTGCCAAAATCCTTACGCCGCGCCATCTGCCGCCAGCCATTCGAGCAGCGCGTCCAGGCAGTCACGCCCCATCGCCTGCGATCGCTCCGCGCTCCACCCCTGGCGCGCGCAGGGCAAGTCGTCATTGTCCTTGAACGGCATTTCCAGTGTCATCGCCACCGCGCCGAAACGCTGCGCAATCTGGTTCGTCGCCATCGCCAGGTTCGCGCGCCTCGGCGGCGTCAGCGGATAGCCGCGCGCTGTCTGGAAATCCGGAGTTCGCCGCGCCAGGATCGCCTGATAGCGCCGATATCCCTCCATTTGTCCCGGTCGCAGGTCGGGAATGCCCTCGAACCCGGCCAGGAACACCGCCGCGATCGCCTCGTCGCCATGCACGTCCATCGCGAAGTCCACCCCGCTTGCGTCCATCGCCGCCTTCAGCGCCACCACTTCCGGGCTGCGCGCCGATGTCGGGTTGTCCCACTCGCGGTTCAGGTTCACCCCCACGGCATTGGTGCGCAAGTGCCCGCGCCGCGATCCGTCCGGGTTGGCGTTGGGAATCACATGGAACCGGCACGCCTGCCGCAACGCGCGCGCCTGCGGATCGGCCGGGTCGGTCAGCTTCGCCAGCGCGCCTTCCATCCACCATTCGGCCATGCTCTCGCCGGGATGCTGCCGCGCGAACAGCCATACCTGCCGCTCGCCTTCGCCCAGCTCCAGGCAGTCGATGGGCTGCCCGTCCAGGCTGTGGCCCAGGCAGCGGTAATCCACCCCCGGCGCCGCTGCCACGCGCGCCACCAGGTCATGATGCCGCTCCATTGAATAGGGCGCGAAATAGGCGAACCAGGCCATGTCACCCGCCGGTCGATACCGCACCGTCAGCGTGCCGCCGTCCACCCCGGGGTCATAGTGCGTGTCCGCGCGGCCCCAGAACTGCCGATCTTCCGAAACGGCGGCGCGATAGCCCGGCCACCCGCCCGGATAGGCGGCCTCCCCCAACCCGGTCAGCCGCAGTTCCAGCCCCCGCCCCGCCGCGCCCGCAACGCGGAAATGGAACCACTGGAAGAACCCCGATTGCCGGTCCTTGCGGATCGCCAGCCGCGCGGCGGCGCCGTCGATGCCCAGAACCTCGATATTGCCCGAATCGAACGCGGCGCAGATG
>JAGWVC010000084.1 GCA_018971065.1 Sphingomonadales bacterium
GAAGCGATGCTGGGCGCCGGCGCGATGCTGACGCCGGGCAAGGTCATCAAGCGCCGCCAGCTCTGGATGGGGCGCCCGGCCGCTTATGCCCGCGACATCAACGACGACCAGTTTGCCGACATGCAGGCGGGCGTGGCCGGCTATGTCCAGAACGCGAAGCTGCACGCGGCATCGTATGGCGAAGCCGAAGGCTGAGTTTCCGCCTGCCGACGCGATCCGCGCGCTGGCCGACGGTCAGGGCCGGCTGGCGCTGCGCGTCACCCCCGGCGCGCGGGTGGAGGCGGTGGAGATCGCCGAGGGCAGGCTGCTGATGAAAGTGCGCGCCAAGCCCACTGACGGCGAGGCCAACGATGCGGTGCTGGCGATGCTGGCCAGGGCGCTGGGCGTGCCCGGTTCGCGGCTCAGCCTGCTGCGCGGTGCGACCTCGCGCGAGAAGCTGGTGGGAATCAGTTAGGTTTCGGCCGGCAGTCGCGACGCCGCCAGCGCCAGTCCCGCGCACCACAGGCAGGCGAACCATTCGATCCCCGCGCCGAAATGCCGCCATGCCAGCGCGCCACCGATGCCGCCCGTCGCCAGACCCGCCCACAGCAGCAGATGCCCGGCCCAACCATCCCCGCCGCGCCCGGCGGCACGCGCCGCCAGCGCCTGTCCCAGCCGCACCAGCGCCCCGGTCATGTAGGTGACGCCCACTGCCACCTCGCCGTCGCGCTGGAACACGTTGTTGATCGCGCCCATCGCCATGACCATCGCCGCCATAGCCAGCCGGGGCGCGCCGAGGTTGCCGGCGGTGGCCGCGCCCAGCAGCAGCAGCGTCAACAGCGCCAGCACGGCCGGCTTGCGCCGGTTGCCGGCCGCGAACGACAGCAGCGATCCCGCGAACACGCCCGCCACGAAGCCCAGGATCAGTCCGGCCGGCGCCAGCGCCAGAACCGGATCGCGCGCCACGTTCACCGCCAGCCGCGTGGTGTTGCCTGACATGAACGAGACGAAGTAGCCCGCGCCGGAAAGAAACCCGGTGGCGTCGATGAACCCCGCCAGCGCGGCCAGGTTGATCGCCAGCAGGCGTCGCCGGGTGTCGAGCCGCTGCATGGTCAGATCGGCACGCCAATGACGAACTTGACCACCGTGCTGTCGCCGTTGGTGCCGTATCCCTTGCCGATCCCGGCGTTCAGGTCGAACCCGCCCAGTTCGGTATCCACCGTCAGGTAGGTGGCGTGATCGTTCTGGCTCAGATGGCCAAGGCTGCGGAACGCGCCCATGCCGTTGTAGTTTTCCACCCCCAGCGTCAGCTTGGGCGTCAGCCGGTAGCCCAGCCGCGTCGCCAGCTCGAAAGTCGCGGGGGCGGGTGCGGGGCCGGAAACCTTGAAATCGATGTTGCCGTTGACGCCAAGCTGCCAGCGTTCGTTGCGCCAGCCGCCGATCAGCTTCAGCTCGGCATTCCAGGGGTTCTCGTCCAGCCGGTGAGCCACCTTGCCGATCTCGAAGTTGGCGCCCCAGTAGAACCCGGTCGGCTTGTGCGGGGCCAGCCACTTCAGTCGCAGCTTCGCGCCTTCGGCCCGCAGCTTGCCGTCCGGGGTGATCGTCGCCAGCGGCAGGTAGAGGCCCAGCTCGAACCGGTCGTCGAGGGCGTAACCGAACTCGGGCGTGATTCGCCAGCGGTGCAGCGACGTCTCGGCGCCCTGATAAGCGGGTGCGCCGTCACCGGCGAGGACATCGTTGATATGGATGTCGAGCGTCAGCCGGTGCGGCGGCCCGATCTCGTCCATGTAGACCTGGATTTCCTCGTCCGCCGCGCGCGCAGGGGCCGTGATCGCCCATCCGGCGAGAGTCACGATGGCAACCGCCGCCCGTTTTCGCTTGTTCATGCTGCCCCGTTCGATCCTGCTGCGCCATCCATAGCGCGGGCGCGGCAACGGGCAAAGCTTCAGAACGTGTGGCGGATCAGGGGCGGCCCATGCCCAGCGCCATGTCGGACAGCACGCCGCCCATCGCCTTGGCCAGTTCGGCATCGGCGATTCCGGCATCGGCCACGGCGCGCTTCATCGCGTCGGCCCATTGTCCGGCCACTTTCGGGGTGATCGCGAACGGCTTGTGCGCGCTCATCATGCACTTGCCGGGGTTTTCCTCGAACCAGTCGCGCGGGCCGCCGGCCCATCCGGCCAGGAAACCCACCAGCGACTTGCGCATGTGCGACAGGTCGGGCGCGTGCATGGCGCGCAGTTCGGCATAGGCCGGGTCCTGCTCCATCAGGTCGTAGAACCGCTCAACCACAGCGGTCATCGCCGGATAGCCGCCCAGCTTGTAGAACGGGGTGTTGGGAGTGGTCTGGGCTTCGGGAGCGTCAGCGGTGGGGGCGTCTGCGGTCACGTCGGTTTCCTGTTCGCGGGAAGGGCGGTGAGCCTGCCCCTTGTCATGGCCGGGCCGCCAGTTCGTTGATGGAGGTCAATCCCGGAAACGCAAACGGCGCCGGTCATCCAGTGACCGGCGCCGTTCAAGCGCGCGATGCGGTTGCGATCACTCGGCGGCGATCGCGGTCTCGGCGATGTATTCCTCGACCATCTGCGCGGCCGTGTCGTCGTTGAACTGCTGCGGCGGATGCTTGCAGAAGTAGGCCGACGGGCCGACCAGCGCACCGCCCTCGCCACGCTCCAGCGCAACCTTGCAGCAGCGGATCGCGTCCATCACGCAGGCCGCCGAATTCGGGCTGTCCTCAACCGAGAGGCGCAGCTCCAGGTTCATCGGCACATTGCCCCACTGCGTGCCTTCCAGGCGCAGGAAGCACAGCTTGTTGTCCTTCTGCCACGGCACATAGTCCGACGGGCCGACGTGGATGTTCTCGTCCTCAAGGCGCTGGGCCAGCATGGCCTGCACGGCTTCGGTCTTCGATTCCTTCTTGCTGCCCAGCCGTTGGCGGTCGAGCATGTTCATGAAATCGGTGTTACCGCCAGTGTTGAGCTGGTAGGTCTTCTCCACGGTCACGCCGCGCGCGCCGAACAGGCTGGACAGCACGCGATGGACGATCGTGGCGCCGACCTGGGCCTTGATGTCGTCGCCGACGATCGGCAGGCGCTTGGCGCGGAACTTGGCTTCCCACTCGGGGCGGCTGGCGATGAACACCGGCATGCAGTTGACGACGGCAACGCCGGCTTCAAGCGCGCATTCCATGTAGAATTCGGTGGCATCCTGCGAGCCGACCGGCAGGAAGTTGATCAGCACTTCCGCGCCGGATTCCTTGATCGCGGCAACAATCGATTCCTTGGTCGCTTCCGGCGCATCGGCCAGGATGAAACCCTTTTCGCCGACGACGGTCATGTGCGGGGCAACGCCGTCCAGCGTCTTGCCCATGATGACCTTGGCGCCGGTGGCCGGCACGTTCGGGTGGAACACCGTGGTGTTGTTCGGCGCCGCGAAGATCGCCTCGGCAATGTCCTTGCCGACCTTGCGGGCATCGACGTCCACGCCCAGCACGAAATCCACGTCGCCGGCGCCGTAGCCGCCGATGCGGTCATGGATGAGGCCCTGGCTGGAATTGTTCGACCGGTAGTGTGCGACGCCCTGGACCAGCGAACTGGCGCAGTTGCCCACGCCGATCACGGCGACCTTGATTGCTTTCATCAACTCGATCCCTCCAGGCGGACAGCACGGTGTCCGGGTATGAAGCTGCGTTCTTTTGTTAAATCACACGGCAAAAGCAAGCGATTTGCGACAGGACAGGGTCCGACGCGATTCCGATCTCCAAGGATCGGGACGCCGCTCCCTCTAGTGGCGCGAACGCCGAAGGGCAAGCCGGCAGCCGGCGAATTCGTACAACTGCGACCAATGTCTCCAAGCGGGACGGTCCGTTCAGCGTGCCACAGCACGCTGGCGCAGCCCGGTTGCCACCACGACGGCCAGCCAGCCGGCCATGATGATCGCAAACGCCATCAGCGCCGGCTGCACCCAGCCGACCAGCACCAGCAGCACAGCGGCAAATGCCAGAAAATCACGCATTGTCAGCCATATCAGCCATTGCCCCCAGCGCGAGCCAGTTGCCCGAATCCGGTCCTTGACGCCGTCGAATGTGAACGGCCCGGCACTGGCGCGGGCGCGCTGGCCGATGATCGTCAGCCCGATGGCCAGCATCAGCAGGCCACAGATGCCATACCCTGCCGCCCTGCCGTTCCCGGCAAAGTACATGTTGATGACCAGGCCCAGCACGAACAGCAGGTTGGTCAGCGCATCGATCAGGCTGTCCAGCATGGCGCCCGCGTCCGACACGCGGAATGTGGACCGCGCCGCCTCGCCATCGACGCCGTCGAACATCGACGCCGCCTGAAACAGCAAGGCGCCGGCCAGCAGCCCACGGTTTCCGAACAGGGTCAGCGCGGCGAACATCAGCGCCGCCAGCACGGCGGTTCCCAGCGTGGCATGGAATGGTCGAAACCCGCGAATTCGCAGCAATGCGCCGGAAATCGCCCGCGACATCGGCCGGTTGATATGGCGCGAAACGATGCCGTCGGTGGGTTTGGCGGTGGCTTCCAGAATCGCCCGGCCGGCACGCGCATACCGCCGGCGAATCGCTGCGGCAGCGTCATGGTGCAGGCGTTCGCGGTCGGAAGCATCGGCGATGAACGCGGGTTGCGGCCGCGTGGACGCGCCGGCAATGCTCCATGCCGTCGGCAGCGCTTCGCCGCGCACCATCGTGATCGGCCCGTTCGCCGGCAATGGCATGCCATCGCCGGGCAGATGCACCGCCATGCCGCCGCACAGTCGTGCCACCTCGATGCGGGTGCTTGCGGATGGGGTCCAGTCAGGGCCAGCCTCAAGCCAGCATTCGCGCAACCCGGCCAGCGCCGCTTCGCGAACCACCCGCGCGGCGGCGGGCAATCCGGCAATCCGGGCTTCGGCGGCGTCGGTATCGGCAAAGGCGATCAGTGCCCGATCGGGCTTTCGGGCGGGGCCAGCGGTGGGGCCGCGATGGGGGGCATCGTGACGGGCCTGGTTCGTTTGTGCGCGTTGCATCTGCGCCCTTCTTTTTGAACCCCCGTATGCTGTATAGCCCGCAACCAATGCGGCGGGCAGGGGGTTCGAGTGCATGCGACAAATGATTACGACCGGCAGTAGTTCCACCGTGGCCAAGCCCGTGCGACCACGCGAGCTGGAAGATGCGTTGAATTACCATCTCTACCATCCGCTGGCCTGGCAACTGGCGCGCGCGCTGGCGCGCACACCGCTGACGCCCAACATGGTTTCGGTGATCGGCGGGGGCTTCGTCATCGCCGCCGCCGTCGCCTATGCCCAACCGGGATGGCCGCTGCCGGCGCTGCTGGGTATGCTGCTGCACATGACCTGGCACGTGGTGGACGGCGCCGACGGCGACCTTGCCCGCCTGACCGGCCGCGCCAGCCCGATCGGCGAAATGGTCGATGGCATCTGCGATTATTGCAGCCACATCGTGCTCTATCTGGTGCTGGGCTGGCTGCTGGCCGGCAGCGGCTTCGCCGGCTGGTCGCCGTTGGCGACGTGGACGCTGGTGGTGCTGGCGGGGGCCAGCCACATTGCCCAGGCCAATCACGTCGAAGTGCAGCGCCGCTCGTTCCAGTGGTGGGTCTATGACAAGCCGTGGCTTCGCGTCACGCACGAGCATGGCGAAGCCGCCACGCGCAAGGGCGGGCTTGGCGGCCTGGCCGCGTTCTACCTCGGCGTGGCGTCGGGCGTTGCCGGCAACGCTGCATTGATCGATGCGGAGATGGCGGCGGCGGCGCACGATCCTGCCCGCCGCGAACGCATCCGCACCGCCGCGCGGCGCCATGCCCAGCCGCTGCTGCAATTCCTCAAGATTCTTGGCCCCAATCCGCGCGCCATCGTGCTGGGCCTGTCGATGCTGGCCGGCAGCCCGGCGTACTATTTCCTCTATCAGGTCGTCGTGCTGAACCTGCTGCTGGCATGGTCGATGCACTTGCATAACCAGGCGGCAAGGCGGATGCTGGCGATGATCGACGCCGGATAAGGGAATCACGGCAATGCGCAGCGTGCCCCATGCCTGAAGCCGACCTGCTGGCGCAGGCCCAGGCGCTTTCGGGCGAGCTTGTCGCGCTGCGCCGGGCCATCCATGCCGAACCCGAACTGGGCCTGCACAACCCGAAGACGCGCGACAAGATCCGGCTTGCACTGGCGCACCTGCCGATCACCTGGCGCGAGGGGCCGTCCACCACCGGGCTGGTCGGCGTGCTCACCGGGCGAAAGCCGGGGCCGGGCCGCCGCGTGCTGCTGCGCGGCGACATGGACGCGCTGCCGATGCCCGAGGATACCGGGCTGGCCTTCGCCTCCACCATTCCCGGCACCATGCACGCCTGCGGCCACGATGCCCATGTCGCCATGCTGGCCGGCGCCGCCGAACTGCTGGCGGCTCGTGCCGACCGGTGGAGCGGCGACGTCCTGCTGATGTTCCAGCCCGGCGAGGAAGGCTGGCACGGCGCGCGGTTCATGATCGACGACGGCCTGATCGGCGGTGATTTCGGCGGCGGCGCGCATGGTGCGTTGCCCGATGCCGCCTTTGCCCTGCATGTCATGCCGAATGCGCCGCACGGGCTGGTGGGCGGCCGGGCCGGGGCACTGCTGGCTTCGGCCGACATGCTGGACATCACCGTCACCGGCGCCGGCGGCCATGCCTCAATGCCGCACCAGACCCGCGATCCCATTCCTGTCGCCTGCGAGATCGTCACCGCGCTGCAGGCAATGGTCACCCGCCAGTTCGACGCGCACGATCCGGTCGTCGTCACCATCGCCCGGATCGAGGCCGGTACCACGCACAACGTCATCGCCGACAATGCCCGGCTCAAAGGCACGATACGCAGCCTGTCGCCCGGGCACCGCGCCCGGCTGCACGAAGCCGTCACCCGCCTCGCCACCGGCATCGCCGCCGCGCACGACATGTCGGCCGAGGTGGCGATCACGCAGGGCTTCCCGGTCACGCTGTGCGATCCGCGCGCGGTCGATTTCGGCGAGGCGGTCACCCGCGACCTGTTCGGGGCCGAGGCGTTTCGCCGGCTTGATGCCCCGATCATGGGCGCCGAAGATTTTGCCTATGTGCTCGATCTCGTCCCCGGCGCGATGTTCTTCCTGGGTTTCGCGCCCGAAGGGGATGACTGGAGCCAGTGCTGTGGCATCCACTCGCCGCGGATGATGCTGGACGAAGCGGTGATGCCCCGGGGCGCGGCGCTGCTGGCGGGGCTGGCCGACCGGTTCCTGGCAGACGGTTTCCCGCAATAGCGGGTCAGCGCCCGCGCCACCCCAGCGCCGCCGAAAGCGCTTCGGCTTCCTCGCGCACCAGCGCGCGCAACGTGCCGAGATCGCCGCCCGCCTGCCAGCGCGAGCTGGGCGCCGCCACCACCAGCGCGCCCAGCACCATGCCTGCGGCGTCGCGGATCGGCGCGGCGGTGCCGGTCACCCCGTCGGCGGCCTGATCGACAGTCTGCGCGACGCCCTCGTCGCGCGCGCCGGCGATCCGCGCCGCCAGCGCCGCCTTGCCGGTCTCGCCGGTTGCGGTCAGCGGCTCCGCGCGCAGCCCGGCCAGATAGCGCGCGACCTCCGCCTCGCCGCGCGCCGCCAGCAGGGCGCGGCCGCCGGCGGTGGCATACAGGGGCCGCCGATCGCCCACCCGCACGGCAAAGCGCACAGCGTTGCGGCTTTCGACCACATCGACATAGGTCATCGTCGCGCCATCGGCATCGGCAATGGCAAACAGCGCGGTCTCGCCGCTGCGCTCTGCCAGCCGGCGCAGGCCTTCGCGCAGCAGGTCGGGCGTGGAGACCCGCCCGCGCGCCGCCACCAGCGCGCTGCCCAGGCCATAGGCGCCCGGCCCCAGCCGCCAGGCCCCGTCGCGTGCCTCGACGAAGCGCTCCTCCGCCAGCCCGCGCAACAGCGCCGCCAGGCTGCTTTTCGGCGTGTCCAGCACCCGCGCCAGATCGGCCAGTGAAACCGGCGCCTCGGCTGCGCACAGCGCTTCGAGGATGCGGATCACCCGCGTCACCGATTGCGGCGCGGCGCGGCGCTCATCGCGTTCGGGCAGTTCGGGCGGGGCGGCGCTCATCCCGGCGCCATCCCATGACAATGCGCCGCGTGCAACCTCGTCCCGCAGCGGGACGCGCAAACACGGTAAACAGACTCTGTCCCGCGCTTGCGCCGTGTCATCCCGGTCCATGCCGCCCTTGTCAGGCGGCGCAAGGAGAGTCGTCGCCATGAACAGCGCCAGCCTGCGGAAGCCCGCAAGCCACCCCGGAAACCGCCTCGTCGCTGTCGACGGGCTGCGCGGCATCGCCGCGATCTGCGTCGCGCTGATGCACGCGCATATCGAATGGACCCCGGTCTGGCGCGGCTATCTGGCGGTCGATTTCTTCTTCATCCTCTCGGGCTTCGTCATCGCCCGCGCCTATGAACCGCGCTTCGCCGCCGGGCTTTCGGTGCGCGAATACGCGATGCAGCGCATCGAACGGCTCTATCCGCTGCTGCTGATCGGCAGTGTGATGGGCCTGTGCGTGTGGCTGTGGGGCTATGGCACCTTCCATCCCAAGAGCCAGGCCGACCTGATGCGCGCGCTGTTCGGCCAGTTCGCGATGATCCCCTACCTGTCCACTGCCAGTTCGCTGGCGTTCGACGCGGCGCTGTGGTCGATCAGTTTCGAACTGCTCGCCAACGTCATTCATGCCGTGCTCTATCCGCGCCTGTCGAACCGCAGCCTGCTGGTGCTGATGGGGCTGGCGTTCCTGCTGCTGGCCCGCATGGACATGCGCTTCGGCTCGCTCAACGTCGGCTGGGCGGCGGATTCGGCGCTTGGCGGCCTGGGCCGGGTGCTGTTCGGCTTCTTCTTCGGCGTGCTGCTGTGCCGCACCGAGGCGATGTGGAAGCCGCTGGTTCCCAGCCTGCCGTTCTGGGTGATCGGCGTGGTGCTGACCATCGTTGCCAACATGCCGCTGCCCTCGCACGCCAACCACTTCGTCAGCGAAGCCTATGACCTGATCGTGGTCACCGCCGTGCTGCCGGCGCTGGTCGTGCTGGGCATCAACGCCACCGGCGGCGGCCGGCTGGCCCTGGCGCTGGGCGTGCTGTCGTTCCCGATCTACGCGATCCACGTGCCGGTGGTCGATGGCCTGCGCATGGCCGGCTTCTCGCTGGGCTTCCGGCTTGGCGCCGTGGCCGTGCTGGCGGTCGCCGCCTGGGCGCTGGGCCGCTATGTCGATGAACCGCTCAACGCCTGGCGCCGCGCCGCCCGCAAGCGCGGCCGGCCGATCCGGGCAACCGCGCAACCGGCCTGATTCAACGGTTACTCCCGTGACGCCGCGTCGGTCTCCGGCGCGGCGTCGTGGCGCGTTTTGGAGTCAGGTGGAACACCGGACGACTCGGAAAAGGCGACAAGCCGGAAACCGGCGTGTGCGGATCAGGCCGAGCCCATGTAGCGGCCGCCGTTGACGCTGATGGTCTGGCCGGTGATGTAGCCGGCATCGGGCGACGCCAGATAGGCGCAGGCGGCGGCAATGTCCTCGCCGGTGCCCAGGCGGCCCACCGGAATGGTCTTGCCGAACGCCGCCATGTCGAGGTTGGTGGCGCGGCGCAGCATCGGCGTGTCGATCGATCCCGGCGGCACCATATTGAAGGTCACCCCGCTCTTGCCGAATTCCAGCGCCAGCGCCTTGGTCAGCCCCAGCAGGCCGCCCTTGGTGGCGACATAGTGCGCCTGGCTGGGCGATCCGCTCTGCGTGGACGACGAGGTGATGTTGATCACCCGGCCCCAGCCGGCGTCCAGCATCGCCGGCAGCATCTCGCGGATGCACAGGTGCGGGCCGGTCAGGTTGATGCGCAGCATCTGGTCCCACTTCTCGTGGTCCACGTCGAAATACTTCACGTGCGGGCCGATGCCGGCATTGTTGACCAGGATGCTGATCGCGCCGAACGCCGCGCGGGTTTCATCCGCCGCCGTCTTGATCGCCGCTTCGTTCGAGCAATCGACGGTCAGCGCGATGGCGGTGTCGCCGGCGTCGGTGATGATCTTCACCGTCTCGGCCGCGCCGGCGGCGTCGATGTCCCACACCGCCACTTTTGCCCCGTCGCGGGCAAAGCGCACGGCGATCGACCGGCCCATGCCGGAGCCGGCGCCGGTGACAACGGCAACCTTGTCGTTCAGCGGTGCGGGGATCATCTTCATCGGCCGTCTCCTCGGTGGGCGACGGGATGCATCGCCGGTTTCAAGCCCGGCTCATAGCCCCCGCGCCCGCCGCGAAACAATGCGCGGGTCAACCGCACCGACGATGTTCGCAGGCCCGCGCGTGCCGGTCTACATCCCGTCTACGCTCTTGCTGACCAGCACGTTCACCGCCACGCGGCGGTTCTGCGCCTTGCCTTCGGGGGTGTCGTTGCTGGCCAGCGGGTCGGCCGTCGCCATGCCGGTCGGTGTCAGCATTCGCCACGGCTTCCAGTGGCAGGCCTGCTGCAGGTAGTTGATCACACTGCCGGCGCGCTTTTCGCTCAGCGCCTGGTTCACGTCGTCGCTGCCGGTCGAATCGGTATAGCCCACCACCAGCATCAGCGCGTTCTCGGTCGCCTCGGCGGTGGCGGCGGTGGCGCAAAGGTCGGCCTTGGCGCGGGCGCTCAGCACCGCCTTGCCGCTGTCGAAATAGACGTTCGCGGTGCTCTTGATGTTGTACTTGTCGATATCGGCCATGCGCCCGCGCAGCGCCTGGGTGGCGGCGGTCTGCTCGTCGAACTGTTGTGATGTGCCGTTGCGGATCATGTTGGCCATCTTCAGGTCGTTGCCCTTGAAGGTGATCTGGCCCGCTACCAGCCCGCCTTCGGCCTGAAGCGTCTTCACTGCCACCGGCAGGCCGTTCAGCAGCGCTTCGGGGCCGAACTTGCCGCCGGTGCCGAACAGGCCCTGGCTGCCCTTGATCCGCGTCGCTTCGGTGATGGTGATCACCGTGGCGGTGCCGTCGGCGCTGGTCACCTTCAACTTGTCGCCATGACGCGCGGAGATGATACCCTTGATTTCAGGTCCGGCGGGAAGGGCGGCGGCCGGAACGGAGCCGTTCACGGTGATGGCGGGATCGGCCGGGGCGGCCTGCGGCAATTCCTGCGCCAGCGCGGCAGCCGGAATGGCGGCCGCGATGATCAGCGCCAGCCGGATGGGATCGAAACGCATTGTCAGCTCCTTGAATGGCATCGATTGCTTTCTGCGCGGGCTTGCTGTCTGCCGCATGAACATCGTACGTGCAACGATGCCGCGTGCGGCCATTGCGTGCGGATCGTGCGCCGAGCCGTCAGAATTCCCCGCGCGCATAGCGGCCCAGATCGCGCCGCGCCCACATGTTCAGCAGCGCGATCGTCACCTTCAACTGCACCCGCGCGGTCTCGTTGACGGTGAACACCGGATCGAAACGGTCGGCGGCAAGGCCGGGGTCGGGCACTTCGCGCAGGATCGCCGGCGGTGCCGTGGTCATGTGCAGCGCCGATAGCATCACGTGCATTTCCACATGCTGTTCCAGCACCTGCCGGTCTATCGCCGGTCCGCCCGTGCGGGCATATTCGACGGTGAACAGGTCCAGCAGTTCGCCCAGGTGCCGGTCATGCGTCTCCGGCTCCGCCGCGCCGATGCAGCCCCAGATCGACGACGCCACCGACATCTGGCCGACGCTGCCCCAGTCGATCAGCCCGGCCTGCAATGTCCCGTCCGGTTCGCGCCAGAACCACGCGTTGTCGATGTTCGCGTTCATGTGGCACAGCGCCAGCAGCTCGGGGCGCGAATGGAGATGGCGTACGATCGCCTCCTGCCGTTCCGCCGCCCGCAGCGCATCGGCGCGGAACCCCGCCAGGAACGCGCGGTCGGCAATGTGCGGCGGTGCCAGATGCGGGTATTGCAGGATGAATTCGGCCAGCCGGTTGATCCGCTTCGCCAGCAGTTCCGGATCGAAGCGCGGACGGCGGGCGAGCATCGCTTCCAGGTCGAACGGGAAGTCCCGCGCCACCTGCTCGCCCAGCCGGCCGGCCTTGTGCGCGCCCGATAGCCGCGCCAGGTTGGTGACCAGCGCGCGGTAGTGCGCCGGGGCGTCGGACAGCATGTGGTCCATGCATTTGGGATGATGCGGCTCGATCGTGCCGGCGCCATAGGCAATGCGTTCGGTGATGAGGATGCCGGTCAGCGTGTCCTGCGCGATGTCGGCAAAATAGCACTTCGGCACTGCTACCGGGAAGCCGGGATCGCGCGACAGGTTGGCCAGGCGCACTTCGGGGGGCATGTGATAGCGGCCGCCGTCGCGCACCGGGTCGGCGAAATTGCGCGAGAACTTCACGAACAGGTCGCGCGACAGGCCTGCGCTATCGTGCGCATAAGCCACTGTTAGCAGTGCCTTGACGCCGGTGCCTCCCAGCATCCATTCGTCCAGCCGGGTGATGGCGGTGACGCGGTTATCCGCCCCCAGCGCCCCGCTGGCCTGAAACGCGCGCGTCAGGAATTCGGCCCCGCCGGCCAGCAGCGCCGCAGGGTGCGCGGGAAACTCCAGCCCCGACAGGTCGCCCCGTGCCCGGTCGATAGCAGCAATCGTCATCAGCCCTCGCCGGCGATCACATCGATCCGCAGCGCCGGGCCGCCCGCGACGATGGCCAGCAACCGATCGACGTTGGGGTGCGCGCCCGGCCGGTTGCGGGCATCGGCGACATGTTCGCCGAACACCGCCAGGCCGTGTTCGGCCGCCGCCGCATCCAGCGCGCCGAAGCACTGCTTCAGGTACTGGTAGACCGCCACAGAACCCTGCTTGCCCGGCTGGTTCTCGATGCTGCCCACCACCGTGCCGGCCGGGTCGATCAGGTCGATCCGCGCTACCCCGGTGATCGGCGGCAATTGCGCGAGGTTATCCTTGAAGCTTGCGCCCGGTTGAATCGTCGCTGCCATGTTCCACCTTCCGCGATGCGTGTCCGGCGGCGCTGTAGCGGCTTGCGCACCGGGCGCAATCCGGCCTGTGCCGGACGCAAAAAAAGGCCGGAGCGGCTGGCTCCGGCCTTAGTGTGTTCGCAGGAGGAACGTCGGATGGCGGGACCGGGGAGGGAGGAGAGGAGGAGGAACCCCCGATCCCGCCAAACTGGGAAACTGGTGCCGAAAACCCTCGGCGGGGGGTGGGGCGTCGCGGAAGTGTCCTCCCGCGACGCCCGGGGTACTCAGAGGTTGTAGGCGCGCTCACCGTGCTCGGTGATGTCCAGGCCTTCACGCTCGGCGGTTTCTTCAGGGCGCAGGCCCATCAGCTTGTCGAGGATGACCAGGAACACCGCGGTGACGACACCCGACCAGACCAGCGTGATGGCAACCGCCTGAAGCTGGACCAGCAACTGGGCGCTGATGCTGTAGTCGGCGGGCAGCACGGCGACGGCGGGGAACTTCGTGTAGTCGAAGTAGCCCTGGCCACCCAGCTTGGGGGCGGCGACGATGGCGGTGGCCAGCGCGCCGGTGATGCCACCGATGCAGTGGACGCCGAACACGTCGAGGGTGTCGTCGTACTTGAACTTGTTCTTCACCGTCGAGACGAAGAAGAAGCACAGCGGCGAGACGACGAGCCCCAGCACGATCGAGGTCATCGGCGCGCCATAGCCCGAAGCCGGGGTGATCGCGACGAGACCGGCAACCGCACCCGAAGCGGCACCCAGCATCGAGGGCTTGCCGTGGACAAGCTGCTCGACCAGCGCCCAGCTCAGCGCGGCGGCGCAAGTGGCCAGCATGGTGTTGACGAAGGCAACCGCGGCGACGCCGTTGGCTTCAAGATTGGAGCCGGCGTTGAAACCGAACCAGCCCACCCACAGCAGCGAGGCACCGATCATGGTCATGACCAGCGAGTGCGGCGGGGTGGCTTCCTTGCCGAAGCCCAGGCGCTTGCCGAGGACGAGGCAGCCGACCAGGCCGGCGATGCCCGCGTTGATGTGGACGACGGTGCCGCCGGCGAAGTCGAGCGCGCCCTTGCCGAACAGGTAGCCGGTGTCGGTGGGCGAACCGGGCAGGAAGTCCGGGCCGGCCCAGTACCACACCATGTGCGCCACCGGGTAATAGGCAAAGGTGGACCACAGCACGACAAAGATCATCAGCGGCCAGAACTTGATGCGTTCCGCGAACGATCCGATGAACAGCGCCGGGGTAATCATGGCGAAGGTCATCTGGAACACGAAGTACGACAGTTCGGGGATGTAGACGTTGTTCGAGAACGTCGCGGCGAACGTGCCGCTGGTGACGCCGGCCATGAACAGTTTGCTGAAGCCGCCGATGAACGGCGAGCCGCCGGTGAAGGTCAGCGAGTAGCCATAGACCGCCCACATCAGGCCCGTGATCGCGACGATCATGAACACCTGCATCAGCACCGAAAGCATGTTCTTGGTGCGGACCAGGCCGCCATAGAACAGGGCCAGGCCGGGGATGCTCATCAGCAGCACCAGCGCCGAGGAAACCAGCATCCAGGTGGTGTCACCCTTGTTGGTCATCGCGGCCTGCGCGGCGACCTGCTTGTCGCCCACCAGCTTGGCCACCTGGACCAGCGCGGGCGCGGCCTGCGCAAAGGCGGTCGAGGCGGTGGCGAGCGTTCCGCCCACCACTGCCGCACCGCCGATCATCTTGCGGATCATAGGAATTCCCTTCATGGAAGTCGCCGCTTTCACAGCGCGGTATCCCCGGTTTCGCCGGTGCGGATGCGAGTGGCCGAAGCCAGGTCGAGCACGAAGATCTTGCCGTCGCCGATCGCCTCGGTGCTCGCGGTCTGCTGGATCGTCTCGACCACGCGCGCCGCAAGCTCGTCGGCGATGGCGACCTCGATCTTCACTTTCGGCAGCATGTTGGTCGAATATTCGGCGCCGCGATAAATCTCGGTCTGCCCCTTTTGCCGCCCGAAGCCCTTGACCTCGGAAACCGTCATGCCGGCGACGCCGATGGCGCCGAGGGCTTCACGAACCTCGTCGAGCTTGAACGGCTTGATGATGGCGATGATGAATTTCATGCCTATCCCCTGATAGCCTGCCGGCGGAACACCGGCCGCAACAGGCAAAGCAAGGGGTGTGCCAATTTACGTTTTGGAGAGATTCCAGTGCGCCGATCCGAGTCGCGGCGCCGGCGGGCAGGGGCCCTCGCCCGAATCTTGCGCATCTGCCCAAAAATTGGGCAGGCAATGCTAGCCGAGCCGCAGCCGCGCGACGATCGGCAGGTGGTCGGACGCGACGGCGGAGAGCGCGCTGTGGTGAACGCCCGCGCCCAGGCATAGGCAACCATGCCCGATCACGATCCGGTCAAGCCGGGCCAGCGGGCGCCGCGCGGGAAAGCTCGGCCCGGTTTCCAGAACCTGCCAGCCGGCGCCGAATGCCTTCAGCGAGCCGCCGCGCAGCGACCATTCGTTGAAATCGCCCATCATCACCGTGGGCACGGCGGCGTCGCAGCCGGCCAGATGGTCCTGCACCGCGTGCAACTGCTGCCGTCGCCGCAGGCCCGACAGGTCGAGATGCATCGCCACCACGCGCAAGGCCCGCCCCTTCACCGCAAGGTCGGCGCGCACCGCCCCGCGCGGTTCCAGCGTGGGCAGATCGACGCCGGTGACATGCTCGACGGCAATGCCCTTGCGCACCAGCAGCGCGTTGCCGTGCCAGCCCATCGAATCGGGACGCACCGCGAACGGCACGACATGATAGCGGCCATGATCGCGGATCGCGTGCGCCGGCAGCACCGCCGCCCGCCGGCCGAAGCGGCGATCGACTTCCTGCAGCGCAATCACGTCGGCGTCGATCTCGTGCAGCACCGCCAGGATGCGATCGGGATCGCGCCGCCGGTCCAGCCCCACCGCCTTGTGGATGTTGTAGCTGGCGAACGTCAGTTCCAACGGGTTCAGCCCCGGTCGGCCGCGCCGGCGATATAGCGGTCGGTCGGCCGGGCGGGCAGACCGTCGATGCTGCGGGTGCGGGCACCGTACTTGGCGGCCCATTCCGCCGGGTCCTGCCGGGCATGGTACTTGACCAGCGAATCGCGCGGATGATCGAGATGCATGACCGGCACGCCCCAGCCGCAACTGGTCTGCACCGATTCGACCGTCACGTCGAAGATCTGGCGGGTGCCGGGCAGCAGCGTGAAATGCGCGGCCAGCTCGCCCCAGTCGGCGTCGGCGGGCAGCACCGGGCGGCCGCGCCCATAGATGCGCAGGATCAGCGCCGGCTGCTCGAAATTGCACATCATGATGGTGATGCGGCCATCGGCCAGCAGGTGCGCGTTGGTCTCGTTGCCCGAACCGGCGAGGTCGAGCCAGGCCACCCGGCTCGGCCCCAGCACGCGAAACGCGTCATAGCCCTTGGGGCTGAGGTTGATCCGCCCTTCGGCGGCGGCGGTGGCGACGAAGAACACGCTCTGCCGCCCGATCATGGCGACGTGGCTTTCGTTCAGGCAATCGGTGAATTCGGACATCAGGCAATCCTAACCGCGTCTGGAGCCACGCTCAGCGCTCCTTGGTGGCGCTGAACGCCAGTTCCGGGTTGCGTTCCTGCTGGTAGCTGACGTCCCAGGCCGAGCGGGCCAGGAACACCGGATCGCCGTCGCGGTCCTTCGCCAGGTTGCTCTTGTTGAAATCGGCGAACGCGCGCAGCGCGGTGTCGGTTCCCTTCAGCCAGCGCGCGGTGTCGAACGGGGCCGGTTCGAGCATCGCGCCGACCTTGTATTCGGCCTCCAGCCGCGAGACCAGCACGTCGAGCTGGAGCTGGCCGACCACGCCGACGATCCACTGCGCACCGATCTCGGGGTGGAACACCTGGATCACGCCCTCCTCGCTGAGGTCGTCGAGCGCCTTGCGCAACTGCTTGGTCTTGGTCGGGTCTTTCAACACCACGCGGCGCAGGATTTCCGGCGCGAAATTGGGCAGGCCGGTGAAGCGCACGGTGTTACGCTCGCTCAGCGTGTCACCCACCCGCAGCGTGCCGTGGTTGGGAATGCCGATGATGTCGCCCGGCTCGGCGGTGTCGGCAATTTCGCGATCCTGCGCGAAGAACAGGATCGGCGAATGGACCGCCACCGGCTTGCCCAGCCCCGACGGGATCAGCTTCATGCCACGCTTGAACGTGCCCGAAACCAGCCGCATGAAGGCGATGCGGTCGCGGTGCTGCGGGTCCATGTTGGCCTGCACCTTGAACACGAAG
>JAGWVC010000085.1 GCA_018971065.1 Sphingomonadales bacterium
TCGTCAGTGGCGGCCAGGGCGGCGCCGAGGACAAGATCGCGGCGATGGAAGCCGCCGGCATCCGCGTTTCGGCCAGCCCCAGCCTGCTGGGCGAAACCCTGGTCGAACTGCTGAAGTAATTCTGCTGATGAGACCGGCAATGGCCGGCTAACCATACATCCGCCATTAAAGGGGGCAGGCCTATCTGCCCCCACCGGTGGCCACTGACAGGGTTGACGCGTTCTGCCTCCCCGGGAGCGCACAGACCCGCACAAGCGTTTCGCGAAGGCGCCGGGATGTGTTCCGGCGCGACAGAAGGTGATTCCCGATGGGTAGCGAAAGCCACGACTTCCTTGGCGACGATCTGAACGAGGTGCAGCAGGGGCCGAGCTGGCAACCGCGCGACTGGCGCGCGGCGGCGGGCGAGGACGACCTGACGCAGGCGCTGGACCCGCTGGTGCTGAAGCCGGCGATCAAGGCGGCGGCGAAGAAGTCCGGCGCGGCGATCAGCGAGGCCGAGCTGGAAGCCGCGGCTTCGGACACGCTGCGCGCGGTGATGCTGATCCGCACCTACCGCGTGCGCGGGCATCTGGCGGCGGACCTGGACCCGCTGGGGCTGGCCAAGCGCGACCTGCCGGCCGACCTGACCCCCGAATACCACGGCTTCTCGGGCGCGGCGCTGGACAAGAAGGTGTTCCTGGGCGGCTATCTGGGCCAGCAATACGCCACGATCCGCGAAGTGGTGGCGATCCTGCGCAAGAACTACTGCGGCAAGGTCGCGGTGGAATACATGCACATCACCGATCTGGAGGAGCGCCGCTTCCTGCAGGACCGCATGGAAGGCGCCGACAAGTCGGTCGAATTCTCGCCGCAGGGCAAGAAGGCGATCCTGTCGGCCGTGGTGCGCGGCGAGCAGTACGAGAAGTTCCTGGGCCGCAAGTATGTCGGCACCAAGCGCTTCGGGCTGGACGGCGGCGAGTCGATGATCCCCGCGCTGGAGGCGGTGATCAAGTATGGCGGCCAGTTGGGCGTCAAGGAAATCGTCTATGGCATGGCCCATCGCGGCCGCCTGAACGTGCTGGCGAACGTGATGGCCAAGCCGTACAAGGTGATCTTCCACGAATTCTCGGGCGGCACCGCCAACCCCGAGGACGTGGGCGGATCAGGCGACGTGAAATACCACCTCGGCACCAGCACCGACCGCGAGTTCGACGGCATCAAGGTCCACATGAGCCTGATGCCCAACCCCAGCCACCTGGAAACGGTCGATCCGGTGGTGCTGGGCAAGGTCCGCGCCTATCAGGTGATCCAGGACGACATCGGCATCGGCCCCGACGGCAAGGTGCGCCACAAGAAGGTGCTGCCGGTGCTGATCCACGGCGACGCGGCGTTCGCGGGGCAGGGCATCGTCTGGGAATGCTTCGGCTTCTCGGGCGTGCGCGGCTACAACACCGGCGGCTGCATCCACTTCGTCATCAACAACCAGATCGGCTTCACCACCAGCCCGCAGTTCAGCCGTGGTTCGCCCTATCCGTCGGATGTGGCCAAGGGCGTGCAGGCGCCGATCATCCACGTCAACGGCGACGATCCGGAGGCGGTGACCTTCGCGTGCAAGCTGGCGATCGACTATCGCCAGACCTTCGGCCGCGACGTGGTGGTGGACATGTGGTGCTATCGCCGCTTCGGCCACAACGAGGGCGACGAGCCGAGCTTCACCCAGCCGCTGATGTATGACCGCATCCGCGCGCACCAGCCGATCTCGAAGATCTATGCCGAGCGGCTGGTGGCCGAAGGCATGGTGGAGCCGGGCTTCCTGGCCGAGGTCGAGGCGGCGTTCGTCGGCCATCTGGAAGAACAGTTCGAAGCCTCCAAGACCTACAAGGCGAACGAGGCCGACTGGTTCGGCGGGCGCTGGAGCGGCTTCAACCAGCCGCAAAGCCCCGAGAACGCGCGGCGCAACGTGCCCACCGGCATCGGCGACAAGCTGTTCGCCAGCCTGGGCCGCACGCTGACCACGGTTCCCGACGACCTGACCGTGCACAAGACGCTGAACCGCGTGATCGACGGCCGCCGCGAGATGTTCAATTCGGGGCAGGGTTTCGACTGGGCAACGGCGGAAGCGCTGGGGTTCGGATCGCTGCTGTCGGAAGGCTATGCGGTGCGGCTGTCGGGGCAGGACTCCGGACGCGGCACGTTCAGCCAGCGCCATGCGGTGTGGGTGGACCAGACCAGCGAGCGCAAGTACGTGCCGCTGACCACGGTGCCGCACGGCCGCTTCGAGGTGCATGACAGCCCGCTGTCCGAATATGGCGTGCTGGGCTTCGAATATGGCTATGCCAGCGCCGATCCGAAGACGCTGGTGCTGTGGGAAGCGCAGTTCGGCGATTTCGCCAACGGCGCGCAGATCATCATCGACCAGTACATCGCCTCGTCCGAATCGAAGTGGCTGCGCGCCAACGGCCTGGTGCTGCTGCTGCCGCATGGCTACGAGGGGCAGGGTCCGGAACATTCATCGGCGCGGCTGGAACGCTATCTGCAACTGTGCGCGCAGGACAACATGCAGGTGTGCAACATCACCAGCCCGGCGAACTATTTCCACGTGCTGCGCCGCCAGATGCACCGGCCGTTCCGCAAGCCGCTGATCATCATGACGCCGAAGAGCCTGCTGCGCCATCCGCTGGCGAAATCGCAGGCCAGCGACTTCATCGGCGACGGCCACTTCATGCGCATCCTGTCCGACCTGAACGGCGCGGCGGATGCCGACACGCGGCGTCTGGTGCTGTGTTCGGGCAAGGTCGCCTATGACCTGATGGAGGCGCGCGACGCGGCCGAGATCAAGGACACACAGATCGTGCGACTGGAACAGCTTTATCCGTTCCCCGGCGATCCGCTGCGGGTGCGGCTGGAGCGGATGCCGAACCTCGAAGAAGTGGTGTGGTGCCAGGAAGAGCCGCGCAACAACGGTTCGTGGTTCTTTGTCGATCCGCTGATCGAGGAAACGCTGGCGGCGGCGAAGTGCAAGGTCAGCCGGGCTCGCTATGCCGGTCGCACCGCCAGCGCCTCGCCCGCGACGGGCCTCGCCAAGCGCCACGCGGCCGAGCAGGCGGCGCTGGTGGGCAATGCCCTGGGGCTGTCGGTGCGTTCGGAAATCCGGCGCAAGGCAAAGGCCTGATCCATCCTTTTCGTGATTTGAACTGACGGGAAACCGATATGTCGACCGAAGTGAAAGTGCCCACGCTGGGTGAATCGGTGAGCGAAGCCACGATCGGCGCCTGGCTGAAGCAGCCCGGCGAGGCGGTGGCGCTGGACGAACCCATCGCCAGCCTCGAGACCGACAAGGTGGCGATCGACGTGACCGCGCCGGCGGCGGGGGTGATGGGATCGCAACTGGTGAAAGTGGGCGACAACGTCGCGGTGGGCGCGCTGATCGCGGTGATCGAGGCGGGTTCGGGCGCGGCCCCTGCTGTTGCCCCCGCCCCGGCGGCGAAGGCGGCGACGCCGGCTCCGGCGGTGGCGACTGTGGCCCCTGCCCCGGCCGAAGCGACCGGCGGTGACGTCACCGCGCTGTCGCCGGCGGTGCGCCGCGCGGTGCTGGAATACGGCATCGACCCCAGCACGATCAGGGGCACCGGCAAGGACGGGCGGATCACCAAGGAAGACGTGATCGCGGCGGCTTCCAGCAAGCCGGCGGGCGCGGTGGCGGCGCCGGTGGCGGCAGCGGCCCCGGTTGCGGCACCGGTTGCGGGCGAACGTCGCGAGGAACGGGTGAAGATGACCCGGATGCGGCAGACCATCGCGAAGCGGTTGAAGAGCGCGCAGGAGACCGCGGCGCTGCTGACCACGTTCAACGACGTGGACATGAGCGCGGTGATGGACGCGCGCAACCGCTACAAGGACGTGTTCGAGAAGAAGCACGGCGTGAAACTGGGCTTCATGAGCTTCTTCGCCAAGGCGGCGTGCCTGGCGCTGAAGGACTGGCCGGCGGTGAACGCGCAGATCGACGGGGACGAGATCGTCTACTTCGATTACGTGGACATTTCCGTGGCCGTGTCCGCACCCAACGGGCTGGTGACGCCGGTGGTGCGCAATGTCGATCGCATGTCGTTCGCCGAAATCGAGAAGGCGATCGGGGATTACGGCAAGAAGGCGCGCGATGGCGGGCTGAAGCTGGAGGATCTGCAGGGCGGCACCTTCACCATCTCCAACGGTGGCGTGTTCGGCGGGCTGATGTCCACCCCGATCATCAACCCGCCGCAGAGCGCGGTGCTGGGGCTGCACCGCATTGAGGACCGTCCGGTGGTGCGCGACGGGCAGATCGTGATCCGGCCGATGATGTACATCGCGCTGTCTTACGACCACCGCATCATCGACGGGCGCGAGGCGGTGACCGCGCTGAAGACGATCAAGGAAGCGATCGAGGACCCGACGCGGTTGCTGATCGACCTTTGACACAAACCCTTCCCGCCCCCTCCGTCAGCCCTGCGGGCTGCCACCTCCCCCGGCGGGGGAGGATCGTTGAAGGAGCCGAACATGGCTGAATACGACTACGACGTTCTCGTCATCGGTGCCGGCCCCGGCGGGTATGTGGCGGCGATCCGCGCGGCGCAGCTTGGGCTGAAGGTGGCTTGTGCGGAAAGTCGCGAGACGCTGGGCGGCACGTGCCTGAACGTCGGGTGCATTCCGTCGAAGGCGCTGCTGCACGGGTCGGAGCTGTTCGACGAGGCCAATGGCGGGCACATGGCCAAGTTCGGCGTGAAGCTGGGCAAGGTGGAGCTGGACCTGGCCGCGTTGCAGGGCGAGAAGGCCACGGCGGTGAAGGAACTGACCGGGGGCATCGAGTTCCTGTTCAAGAAGAACAAGGTGACCTGGCTGAAGGGCCGCGCCGCGTTCGTGGACGCACATACGGTGTCCGTGGCGGACCAGAAGGTGACGGCGAAGCATGTCGTCATTGCCACTGGGTCGAGCGTGACGCCGCTGCCGAATGTTGCCGTCGATAACGACAAGGGAATCATCGTCGATTCGACCGGGGCGCTGGCGCTGGATCGGGTGCCGCAGCATCTGGTCGTCATCGGCGGCGGGGTGATCGGGCTGGAGCTGGGTTCGGTGTGGCGGCGGCTGGGGGCGAAAGTCACGGTCGTGGAGTTCCTTGACCAGTTGCTGCCCGGCATGGACGGCGACGTGCGCAAGGAAGCGGCGAAGATCTTCAGGAAGCAGGGCATGGAGCTGAAGCTTTCGACCAAGGTGACGAAAGCCGTGGTAAAGGGCAGGAAGGCGACGCTGACGCTGGAGCCCGCCGCCGGGGGTACGGCGGAGACGCTGGAAGCCGATTGCGTGCTGGTGGCGATCGGGCGGCGGCCGAACGTGGACGGGCTGGCGCTGGAGACAATCGGGCTGGAATTGAACGCGCGCGGCCAGATCGAGACCGACCATGACTTCCGCACCCGCGTCGATGGCGTCTGGGCGATCGGCGACGTGATTCCGGGGCCGATGCTGGCGCACAAGGCCGAGGACGAGGGCATTGCCGTGGCCGAGAACATCGCCGGGCTGACCGGGATCGTCAATCACGCGGTGATTCCCGGCGTGGTCTATACCGCGCCCGAATTCGCGGGCGTGGGGCTGACCGAGGAAGCGGCGAAGGCGCAGGGCGAAGTCAAGGTCGGCAAGTTCCCGATGCTGGCCAACAGCCGCGCCAAGACCAACCGCGAGCCGGACGGGTTCGTGAAGGTGATCGCCGACGCGAAAACCGACCGCGTGCTGGGGGTATGGTGCATTGCCAGCGTGGCCGGCACTATGATCGCGCAGGCCGCGCAGGCGATGGAGTTCGGCGCGACCAGCGAGGACATCGCCTATACCTGCCATGCGCACCCGACGCACAGCGAGGCGATCAAGGAAGCGGCGATGGCGGTGACCGGCAAGCCGATCCACATGTAAGTCGCACGGCGGCGCTGCCGTTCAGGCGGATGCGTCCGCCCGTTCGGTATCGGCGGCCACCACCTGCTCCATCGCCGCCTGCATGGTGGCATAGAACGCGGCCAGGTCGCGCAGGCGTTGGCCGGCCTTGCCGTCGGCGATGCGGGCGCCACGGTTGTCCATCAGCCGGTTCAGCGCGCCCAACGAGGCGGTGCGCAGCAGGAACGGCGTGCCGAAATCCTCCCGCGCGACGTAAAGCACCCGCTTGGTGCCGCGTTCCCCCACGCGCCGGATATGGCCGGCGGTTTCCAGAGTCTTGGCGGCCTTGCAGGCGTTGCTTTTGCTGATTTCCAGCTCGTCGGCGATCTCGTCGAGGCTGGCGGGTTCGCTTTGATACAACAGGAAGCCGTAAACCCGCGCCGCGTTGGCGGGCATGTTCCACCCGGCCAGCAGGGTCACGAACTCGTCGAGGAAGCGGCGTTGGTCGTCAGTGAGCATGGCGATTGACAATATTTCTCATTTAGGAAATATACAGAATGTGACGCGGGAATCAAGCTCCGGACGCAACCCGGCGCCGGTTCCCGTGGCTGCCGAACCTGAACAGATTGGGAAACGATCCATGTCCACCATGCCTGAAACCAGCGCCACCGTTCTTCCTGAAGGTTTGCTTTATGTCGATGGCGTTCTGCGCCGCGCCGAGAACGGACGCACCTATGACAACATCGGGCCGTGGACCGGCCAGCGCGTCGGTGTCGCCGCCGATGCCTCTGCCCGCGATGTCGAGGAAGCCATCGCCGCCGCCCGCCGCGCCTTTGACACCACCGACTGGTCCACTAACCACGACAAGCGCTTTGCGCTGGTGCAGAAGCTGTACGACCTGTTCGAGGCCAACCGCGAGCGGCTGGTGGCGATTGCCCGCCACGAAGTGGGCGCGCCGCTGGTGGCGGTCAACCGCGCGCAGGTGGCCAATTGCCTGAACAGCTGGCGCGACCTGATGGAAGTCTATCCCCGGCTGCAATGGTCGAAGGACTATGGCGTCAAGGAAACCGCGTTCGGCACCAGCCAGCGCACCGCGCATTACGAGGCGATCGGCGTGGCCGCGGCGATCACGCCGTGGAACTTCCCGCTGTACGTCAACGCCGAAAAGGTGGTCTCGGCGCTGCTGGCTGGCTGCACCGTCATCCTGAAGCCCGCGCCCGATACGCCGCTGGCCGGGGTGATCTTCGGCGAACTGGCGGCGGAGGCCGGTTTCCCGGCGGGCGTGCTGAACGTCATCACCGCCAGCGACCCGGCCGAGGCCGGCGAGATGCTGGTGACCGACCCCCGCGTGGACCTGATCACCTTCACCGGATCGACCCAGATCGGCAAGCACATCATGCGGCAGGGCGCCGAGACGATGAAGCGCGCGTTCCTGGAACTGGGCGGCAAGTCGGTGAACATCGTGCTGGAGGACACGCCGAACTTCGCGCAGGTTGTCGCGCAGTCGATCCTGGTGTTCCACGCCGGACAGGGCTGCGCGGTGCAATCGCGCCTGCTGGTGCCGCGCAGCCGCTATGCCGAGGCCACCCAGATCCTGAAGGCCGCCTATGACGGCTTTGCCGACAAGTGGGGCCACTTCGACGAGCCGACCTGCGCGATGGGGCCGGTGGTGTCGAAGAAGCAGATGGAACGCGTGAAGGCCTATGTCGATCTGGGCGTAGCCGAAGGCGCGACGCTGCTGGCCGGCGGCAACCTGCGGCCGGACATCGGCACCGGCTGGTTCATCGAGCCGACCTGCTTCGTCGATGTGACCAACGACATGCGCATCGCGCAGGAGGAAATCTTCGGGCCGGTGCTGGTGGTGATCGCGTTCGACGACGACGACGATGCCGTGCGCATCGCCAACGACAGCATCTATGGCCTTTCGGGCGGGGTGTGGTCGGGCGACCAGGATCGCGCCATCGCGGTGGCCAGGCGCGTCCGCACCGGCACCATCGGCGTCAACGGCGGCTCCCCCATCAACGGCGACCTGCCGTTCGGCGGCTACAAGCACAGCGGCATCGGCCGGGCCTGGGGCGTCGAGGGCATCGAGGAATATCTGGAAACCAAGGTCATGGCCTACCCGGCCTGATCCGCCGCCCGCCCCGGCCATCGCGCCGGGGCGAGCCACGGCGCACGCATTCAGTGGTGGCGGGCGATCAGCGCGTAAAGCCGGTCGCACGCGCCGCGCCAGACACGGTCGAATTCGGGACGCCAGCGCGGACCGGCGGCTTCCGCCAGCACCTCGACCAGCAGGTCCAGCGCGTCGCGATAACGGTCCAGCGCGATGTCGCCGTGATCGTGATGCGTGGTGACCTGCGCGCGCATCATCATCGGCACCCAGCCTTCGTCGGCGGCCTGGGCCAGCAGCATCGTCAGCATCTCGTTGACCATCGCGCCATGCGACGCGGCGCGGTTGTGGAACAGCGCGGCCTCATCGGGGCGGCCGGCCAGAAAGCGTTCGAAATAGCGGGGGACAATGTCAACGTCCGCGACGGCGACGGCATCCAGCGAGGCCAGCATCAGGTCGTGCGCGGTGGTGGTTGCCATGCCGCATCGATGCAAGCGCTATCATCGCGGCGCATTGATGCTTGTCAAAGCCATGTTTTCGGCATCAAGCCCGCTCAGCCGTGCTGTTCGACCCAGCGCGCCGGGTTCTTGTCCACCGGCTTCACCCCGGTGACGTGCGCGAATTCCCACGCGGCGAATTCAACCGCCAGCTTGTGCCGCAGGTCCAGCGAGGCCTGCTGCCGAAAGTGCGTCAGCCCTTCGCGTTCCTCTTCGGCCATGTGATCGCCATTGGCCTTGTTCGCGGCGGCGACCGCCGCGAACCACGCCTTCGAGCCGACCTGCCGGCTCGCGACCTCGGCCACCGCATCCCTGATTGCGTTGTGATCCTTGATCGCATCACACGCATCGGCGCGGGTGGCGTCCTTCGCGCCGGCCTTGCGGCCCACCTTCAGCAGCGCCGGATAGAATATCTGTTCCTCGCTTTCGGCGTGGACTTCAAGGAACGCCGCCAGCCGCTTCCACACCGCCGCCAGATTCGCCTTGTCGGCGGGATCGATCTGTTCGAGCATAGCGAACAGGCGACGTTGCTCGGCATGATCGTCGAGGATCAACTGGGTGATGTCCACAAGATGCTCCGATCAGGAAGGGAGATGGATCGGCAGGGGAATGCCAAGAAACCAAAGCAGGATACCCTTGCCCATGCGCGTCATCCCTGTCTTGCGGGTTGCGATAGCGAGAGAAAGCGCCGGAGGGCGGAAGGTTCCGGGCACGAGGCATGGCGGCCATTCGCCGGCCGCGCCGCCCAAAACGGGAACCGGTTGCAGATGGTGGTTGAGAATGTCCGCCGGATGAAGAACAAGCACGGCTTGCAAGCGACGATGCAGGATGGGCGGCGATGGCAATCGGGCTGACAGTGAATGGCAGGGCGATTTCACTGGAGGCGGAGCCGGATACGCCCTTGTTGTGGGCGCTGCGCGAGGAACTGGGGCTGACCGGCACCAAGTTCGGCTGCGGCATCGCTGCCTGCGGCGCGTGCAGTGTGCATCTGGACGGCAAGCTGGTGCGATCGTGCAGCGTGGCGGCCGGCGATGCGGCGGGCAAGGCGGTGACGACGATCGAGGGCCTGCGCGGCGCCGACGGCACGCTGCATGCGGTGCAGCAGGCGTGGATTGACGCGCAGGTACCGCAGTGCGGATATTGCCAGTCGGGCCAGATCATGGCGGCGGTGGCGCTGCTGCGCGAGACGCCGCGCCCCAGCGACGCGCAGATCGACGCGGCGATGACCAACCTGTGCCGCTGCGGCACGTATCCGCGCATCCGCAAGGCAATTCTTGCCGCGACCGGCCATGCCGCCACCTTGGGGGGAGACGCGTGATGGGGATCAAGCGGCGGGCATTCCTGATCGGCGGGGCGGCGCTGGCGGGTGGCGGCATCTTCGCGCTGCAATATGGTGACCGGGCGGGCCGCCGCGATGCGCTGGCGCTGACCCGGTCGGACAAGGCGGGATCGTTCACCGGCTGGCTGCGGATCGGCGAGGACGACCGCGTGACACTGTTCACCCCGCATGTCGATCTGGGTACCGGCAGCGCCACCGCGCTGGCGCAGATGGCGGCGGACGAACTGGATGCCGACTGGGGCAAGGTGGTTGTCGAACCGGCACCGGTGGCGCCAGGCTTCGCCAATGCCTGGCTGACGAAGGCGCTGCTGGCCGATCCGGCGATGGGCTCGGCAAAGCTGGCGGTGCTGCCGGATTCGGTGTTCTCGGCGCTGGCCCGCAACCTGGTGCACCAGATCACCGGCGGCTCATCGGCGGTGCGGGGGACCGGGCAGCACGGCTTCCGGGTGCTGGCCGCGGCGGCGCGGCAGGCGCTGGTCGAGGAAGCGGCGGCGCGGCTGGGCGTGCCGGCGGGTGAACTGGCGACGGCGAACGGCGTGGTGACTCACAAGGCTTCCGGCCGGGCGCTGCGCTATGGCCAGCTTGCAACGGCGGCAGCCGGGCGCGAGCTGGCGGCGGACCCGACCCTGAAGCCGGCGGGTGCGCACGGACTGATCGGGCAATCGGTGCCGCGCATCGACATTCCCGCCAAGGTGGACGGCAGCGCAAAGTACGGCATCGATGTCGCCCTGCCCGGGATGCGGGTGGCGACCGCGATGGCGGCGCCGGTGCGTGGCGGCAAGCTGCGGCAGGTGGACCCGGCGCCGGCGATGGCGATCGCGGGTGTCGAGAAGGTCGTGAAGCTGGACGATGCCGTGGCAGTGGTGGCGCGGGGTTACTGGCCGGCGCTGAAGGGCCTGCGGGCGCTGTCGCCGACGTTCGACGATGGCGGCAAGGCCGGGGTTTCCAGCGCGACGATCGTTGCCGAGCAGGAAAAGCTGGCCGCCGCGAAAGCCGAAGCGCCCGATGCCGTGCTGGGCAGGCTGGTGGAGGCGTCGTATCGCGCGCCCTATCTGCACCATGCGATGATGGAGACATTCGCGCTGACCGCGCACTTCCAGGGCGGCAGGCTGGAGGTGTGGGGCGGGCTGCAAGATCCGCTGGGGGCGCGGCACGCGGCCGCCGATGCCGCAGGGCTGGCGCTTGCCGACGTGACGTTCCACGCGATGCCGCTGGGCGGCGGGTTCGGGCGCAAGCTGCCCGGGCAGATCGAGATCATCGGCCAGGCGGTGGCGCTGGCGATGCAGTCCCCCTGGCCGGTCAAGGTGATCTGGCCGCGCGAGGAGGAAGTGGCACAGGGCACCTATCGGCCGCAGAGCGCCACGACGATCCGGGCGGCGCTGGGCAGGGACGGCAGGATTGCCGCCTGGCATGCGGCGTTTGCGCAGGCCAGCGGCTTCGATGTCGGCGGCAGCTTTCCCTATGAGGTGCCATCGCTGGAGCGGAAGCATGCCAGGCACACCGCCCATGTGATCACCGGTAGCTGGCGCTCGGTCGAGGCGTCGCAGCACGGGTTCTTCAACGAAAGCTTCATCGACGAGCTGGCGCATGCCGCGGGGGCCGATCCGCTGGAATTCCGCAAGCGCCACCTGAAGCCGGGTTCGCGCGCGGTGGCGGTGCTGGATGCGGCGGCAAAGGCGTCGGGCTGGGGCACACCGCTGCCACCGGGGACCGGACGCGGCATCGCGGTGGTCGAGAGCTTCGGCACGGTCTGCGCGCAGGTCGTGCAGGCATCGCTGCGCGCGGACGGCTATCCGAAAGTGGAGAAGGTGTGGGCGGCGGTGGATTGCGGCCAGGTGATCAATCCGCGCAATGCAGAGGCGCAGGTGATGGGCGGGATCGTCATGGGGCTGTCGTCGGCGATCCACGAGGAGATCACCATCGACAAGGGCGCGGTGCAGCAGACCAGCTTTACCGACTATCCGCTGCTGACTCTGGCCGAGACGCCGGAGATTGCGGTGGAATTCCTGAATACCGGCGCGGCGCCGGGCGGGCTTGGCGAACCGGGACTGCCGCCGGCGGCACCGGCGCTGGCCAATGCGCTGTTCGCGGCGACGGGGGTGCGGGTGCGGGTGTTGCCGATCCGGGCGCAGGCGGGGAAAGCGCAGGGATAGTGATTGCAAGTGAAATGGAACGTTTCACGAATCCGAAGTCACTGAAATCAAATGATTCCAGAGTCGGTTTTGATGCAATCCGATAGGAAACCGCTTTAGCCGCGCGCCAGACGGGCCAGGGTTTCATCGAGCGCCGACAGGAAGCGCGAGCGATCGGCCTTGGCGAACGGCGCCGGGCCACCGATCACGTCGCCGCCGGCGCGCAGGTCGGCCATGATCGCGCGGGTAGCGATGGCATTGCCGATCGAGGCGGTCGTGAACGGCTTGCCGGTGGGGGCCAGCACTTGCGCGCCGGCCTTCAGGCAGCGGTCGGCCAGCAGGATGTCCGCCGTGACCACAACGCTGCGCGGGGTGGCGGCTTCGGCGATCCAGTCGTCCGCCGCATCGAAGCCGTCGCTGACCACCACGCGTCTGACCAGCGCGTGGATCGGCACGCGGAAGTGGGAATTGCTGACCACGGCGACGGGCACGGCGCGGCGGAAGGCGACCTTGTAGATTTCCTCCTTCACCGGGCAGGCGTCAGCATCGACCAGGATCTGGATCGGCGCGCTCATTCGGCACGGCCTTTCGTGAAATCGAAGCGGATGCGCACCCAGGCGCCGACCTGGGCCTTGCCGTCGATGCGCGGCGGGCGGACCAGGAACTGCCACGCCGCCTGGCGCAGCGCCCGCGACAGGCCCGAGCCGGGGGGCGATTCGTCAAGCTGCTGGCAATTGTCGACGTGGAAATGCTCGACGGTCTTGCAGGCGATGATCGCCCAGCTTCCCGGCGCGGCACCTTGCGCGGGCATGTAGGTGCGCATTTCGGCATCGCTTGGCTCACGCACCCATTCGGCGTTGTAGAGCCGCGCGCCGCCGGGGCCTTCGCCGGGGCCATAGGCGGACTTGCTATCGCCGCTGCCGCTGCCCTCGGTCCCTTCGTGCCGCGCCATCCTGGAGATGTCGGCGGCGGCCATGTCGGCATGGCTGAGTTCGATCAGCTTGAACGGGGTACGGATGGGGGTGGGCACCGGCGGGACCGGCGGGGTGACGGCGGCGCGGGTTTTCGCGGCCTTTGCCGCCTGATGCCGGGGCGCGGCCTTCTGCGGGTTGTGATCGGGCGAGAGGCTGATGGCGGTAAGGTGCTGGACGATACGCCCGCGCATGTCGTCCATCACGCCAAGCTGCAGCACCGCCAGCACGAACAGCGCCAGCATCGCCAGCGACAGCGCCCCGGCCGTGGCGCGCTGACGCGGCGTGCGGCGATCGCCGAATCGCGAGGCAGCGGCCGGAGGCGGTGGGGGGAACGACGGCATCGGGGGCGCCCTACAGCGCGGCACCGTACCCGTCCATGAACAGGATGTAACCGAATGTGGCAATGACGCGACAGGATGCGGCGGGGCGGCCGGAACCGCCCCGCCGCAGGATCACTTGACCGCCAGAACCGGGCCGGCGGTGGCGTCGGCAACCTTGAACTGGACCGGCCTGCCGTTGAAATCGCCGTGGACCAGGCCGTTCTTCACGACCAGGCGGAATTCGCGGGAGTCGGCCGAGCCGGTGATGACCCTGCTGCTGCCATAGTCATGCGTCTTGTATTCGTAGCTTATGCCGTCACGGACAAAGGCATGGACCTCGTCGGCATGGGCCAACGCGGGCACGGTGAACGCGGTTGCGGCGATGGCAAGCGCGGCAGGCTTGATGATATAATTGGCAAACATGGCAAATTCCTTCATTCAGGGAGGAGGAAGTTTGCCCCGGGCATCCGTTTGTTGTGTTGCGAGGCTCTCGCATGTTGCACCGCAGCGCAAGTGAATTGACTGAGACGGCAATTGCGTGGAACGCAATGCACCGGCGTCAGGCGGCGCGGCGGGCACCCGCCAAAGCCTCGCCTTTCCATTTCATCAGCGCGCGCACCAGCTTGTCAGAGCGTTCGGTGAACGCGCCTTCCAGCGTGGCCTCGGCACGGGCCGCGCGGCCGCCAAGGGCATCGGCCAGGACATCGCCGGCGGCTTGATGGAAATCGGCGTGCAGGCGGCGAACCACCTGATAGGGCACGCCGTCCTTCAACGCCGGCGACAGCGATGACGAATAGAGCCACTGGCCAAACTTGCACTTGTCGTCGCAGCCGGCGTCGTGAGCGGATATGTCGCATCGCCCGGTGCTGACCGCGCTGCGCAGGCGCATCTTCCACAGGCCGTGGGCGCCGATGGCGGCATCGATCTGGGCGGTAAGCTGGTTGTCCGACATGCGCGTTCTCCTGTTGGGCTGTCCGTTAACAAGCTGATGTTGCAACATGGTTTGCGGACAGGGCTGAGAAAATACCGAGACCGCCTACGTGGAATTGCGAGGCGATTGATCCCACGCGGCGGCGTGCTAGGCTTCGCAGATTGCGGGATGGGGGACAGGCACGGTGAACTTCACGCGGGTGGCGGCGGTGGCCGATGTGGCGCCGGGGACGATGATTCCGGTGGAGGCGGGCGGACAGAAGCTGCTGCTGGCCAATGTGGACGGCGAATTCCGCGCGGCGGGGCGCAAGTGCCCGCACCTGGGGTTCAACTTGTGCAAGGGCAGTCTGGACGGCAACGGCGTGGTCTGCCCGCTGCACAAGGCGAAGTTCGACCTGACCACCGGCGCGGTGGAGCGCGACCCCAAGCTGCTGTTCATCAGGATGACCGCGAAATCGGGGCTGACGCTGTACCCGGTGAAAGTGGACGGCGGGGACGTGCTGGTGGGCATATGACCGAGCTTGCCATCCGGTTGCGCCGGGCGGCGTTCAACCGGGCGATTGCCGATGGCGATGCGGCGGCGATTGCGCCGTTGCTGGCGCCCGACGTGGTGATGGTGACCGGCACCGACAGCGCGGTGATCAGCGGGCGCAAGGCGCAGGTCGCGGTATGGAAGCGCGAATTCGCCGCGCCGGATCGCATGGTTTACGTGCGCACGCCCGATCGGGTGGAGCTATCGTCGGTGGCGCCGATTGCGATGGAGCATGGCCGCTGGGAAGGCAGCGGCGGCGGGATGACGGCTGCGGGCAGCTATGTGGCGAAGTGGCGCGACGTGGGCGGCGCCTGGGCTATCGAGGCGGAGATCTACCTGACGCTGGCCTGATTCACGCCGCCGCGTCGTCGGCATCCTTCCAGCCCCAGAACAACTGGCAGGGCAGGATGTTCAGCCATTCGAAGCCCTGGTCGATATGGCGGAAGTGGCGGGCCATGAAATCGCGGGCGCGGGCGGAGAACTGGTAGACCAGGAACGCGCCGCCCGGGCGCAGCACGCGGTGCGTGGCGGCGGCGATGGCCGGGCCGACACCATCGGGCAGCGTGGAAAACGGCAGGCCCGACAGCACATAATCGGCGTGATCGTGGCCGTGGGCGCGAACGATCTCCTGAACATCGGCGGCCGAGCCGAGCACGGCCGTAAAGCGGCTGTCGGCAATCGTGGCGCGCAGATAGTCGATGTAGAGCGGGTTGGTGTCGATGACGATCAGGCTGCCGTCGCGGCGCAGGCGATCGAGCACCGGGCGGCAGAACGTGCCGACGCCGGGGCCGTATTCGACGAACAGCCGGCATTCGTCCCAGCGCACCGGCGCCAGCATCTTCTGGATGGTGAAGCGCGACGAGGGGATGATCGAGCCGACCATCACCGGGTGCTTCAGGAAACCCTCGAAGAACACGCCCCACGGGCCGAGCGCGCGCTTGAGCCGGCGTTTCAGGGTCTGGGCAAGCGAACTACGGGCAAGCTCGGTACTGGTCATGCGGCGGTACGGCCCTGCTGGTCTGTGACGGTCGAAACGGCGCGGGGCCGTAATGTTACCGAATGGCGTAATCCGGTTTGGCGTATCATTGCAAGCGCCGGACGCCGCCCGGGTTCCCGCGGCGGCACGAATTCGCGGCGCTCAGAGGATCTCGTGGACCTTGTCCTGCGGGCGGCAGAGGCGAACGCCCTTGTCGGTTTCGACCAGCGGGCGTTCCAGCAGGCTGGACTGCGCGGCCATTGCCGCCAGCACGGTGGCATCGTCCGCCGTGGGCAGGCCGCGTTCCTCGGCATCGGTGCCGCGCAGGCGCAGGCCGGCTTGCGGGGTCATCCCGGCGTCGCGGTAGAGCTGGGCCAGCTTTTCGGCGGTGGGCGGATGCTTCAGGTATTCGATGACGGTAACCTCGACGCCCGGGGTTTCCTCAAGGATTGCCAAGGTCTTGCGCGAGGTGCCGCACGCGGGGTTGTGCCAGATGGTTGCCTTCATGGGGCCATGCTCCTGATGGGAATAAGGGTGGGTTTAGGTGCGGTCAGCGCGCATGGAAAGGCCGGTCAGGCGATCTTTTCCACACCGCGCAGCGCCCGCCCGGCGCGCTGCACCGCGCGGATCAGGCGCGGATAGACGCCGCAGCGGCACAAGTTGGTGAGCGCGGCGCGAATCTCGCCCTCGGCCGGATCGGCGTTGTGCTGCAACAGCGCGACGGCGGCCATGACAATGCCCGGGGTGCAGAACCCGCACTGGATGGCCTGTTCCGCCACCAGCGCCGCCTGCACCGGATGCAGCCCGGTGCGCGACAGGCCCTCGATAGTGGTGACGGCGCGGCCTTCGGCTTCGGCAAGCGAAAGCTGGCACGACGGCTTCGCCTCGCCGTCCACCAGCACGATGCAGGCGCCGCAATCGCCGTTGCCGCAGCCGTACTTGGCGCCGGTAAGATTGGCCCCGCAGCGCAGCGCCCACAGCAGCGGCGTCTGCGGGTCCATGCGGAAGTCCGTCGGGTGATCGTTGACGGTGAGCGTGGGCATCGTTGCCGCGTAAATCAGGCGCGGGCGGGGCGCAATGCGAATGAACCGGATGCATCGCGCCGGACGCCACCTGTGAAGTTCACCTGAATTGCGTTCCGGCATTGATCGACAAGCCGATTCGGCGCTGATAGACGCGGGGGATGAGTTCGGACCAAAGCCCCCTTCCCGCCACCCCCCTGCTTGATCGCGTGATCTGGCCTGCGGACCTTCGGCGCCTGCCGGCGAGCGACCTTCGCCAGTTGGCGGACGAGGTTCGTGCCGAGATGCTGTCGGTGGTGGGCAGCACCGGCGGGCAT
>JAGWVC010000086.1 GCA_018971065.1 Sphingomonadales bacterium
GGCACCCAGTCGCTGCACACCAACGCGCTCGACGAAGCGATCGCGCTGCCCACCGATTTCTCGGCGCGCATCGCCCGCAACACCCAGATCGTCATCCAGGAAGAGACCGGCATGTGCAATGTCGTCGATCCGCTGGGCGGCTCCTACTACATCGAGTCGCTGACCAAGGAACTGGTGGACAAGGCGTGGGAAATCATCGAGCGCGTCCAGTCCGAAGGCGGCATGGCCAAGGCCGTCGCCGCCGGCTGGCCCAAGGCGATGATCGAGGAAGCCGCCGCCGGCCGTCAGGCCCGCGTGGACAAGGGCGAGGACGTCATCGTCGGCGTCAACAAGTACCGCCTCGCCAGCGAGGACCAGCTCGAAACGCTCGAAGTCGATAACCACGCCGTCCGCGAAGGCCAGATCGCCCGCCTCAAGGCCACCCGCGCCGCCCGCGACGAGGCCAAGTGCCGCGCCGCGCTCACCGCGCTCACCGAAGGCGCCAAGGCTGGCGGCAACCTGCTGGCGCTGGCGGTCGATGCCGCCCGCGAACGCGCCACGCTCGGCGAAATTTCGGACGCGATGGAAGCCGTTTTCGGCCGCTATGGCACCCAGCCGGTGCCGGTGAAGGGCATCTACGGCAGCGCCTACGCCGGTGACAGCCGCTACCAGCAAGTGCTCGATGGTGTCGAAGCCGTCAGCCGCCGTCTCGGCCGCCAGCCCCGCCTGCTTGTCGCCAAGATGGGTCAGGACGGCCACGATCGCGGCGCCAACGTCATCGCCTCGGCCTTCTCCGACATGGGCTTCGACGTCACCTCCGGCCCGCTGTTCCAGACCCCCGAGGAAGCCTGCAAGCTCGCGCTCGAAGCCGGCGTCGATGCGGTTGGCGCCTCGTCGCTGGCCGCCGGCCACAAGACGCTGATCCCGGCGCTGATCGGCCTGCTCAAGGAAGCCGGCCGCCCCGACATCAAGGTCGTCGCCGGCGGCGTCATCCCGCCGCAGGACTACGATTACCTGCGCGAATCGGGCGTCCAGGGCATCTACGGCCCGGGCAGCAACGTGGTCGAATGCGCGGCGGATATGCTGCGCCTGCTTGGCCACAACATGCCGCCGGTCGGCTCCGAACTCGAAGCTGCCCGCTAAGCATGGCGTTCGGCTTCTCCGTCGAAGCGCTCCTTCCCACCGCACGGGTCTCCGGCCCGCTGCGGATGGGGCTGGTGCGCCTGTCGGAGGAGGAATGGCGCGATCCGAACCCGGACTGCGCCGCCCGCGCCGCCACCTTCGATGCGGTGCCCGATGCCGTTCAGGTCCTCCCCGGCAGCGAAGCCGCGGTTGCGGAGCTGGGGGAACTGGTCGGCGTCGATGGCGACCTTGCCGCCATCGCCCGCGCCACCCACGAAGACTGGTGCCTGCTCACCCAGGCCGAACCGGGTGGCACCTTCAACCTCGTTGCCGGTGCAGTCGCCTATCCCACCGAATGGCACCTCACCGACAAGATCGGCAAGCCCGTCCACGCTGTCCACCAGCCCACCCACGGGTTCGCCGAAACGCTGGCTGATCCGGTTGCGAAGTTCATGGACGGCCTGCAGGCGCGCAACCTGTTCGGCCGCACCAACATGTTCGTGCTCGCCAGCCGCGATCACCGCTATATGCCCACTACACCGCTGGCCGAGCGCTTCAGCCACGTGACGGCTGAAAACGCCGGCGAAACGCTGTTCATCCGCTGCGAACGCGAAACCCTGCGGCGCCTGTTCAACAGCCGCGCCATCGCCTTCGGCATCGGCATCTACCGCGCCCCGCTGGCCAACCTGTCGAACGAAAACCTCGCCCGCGTCGCCCAATCGCTCACCGGCTTCCTGCCGGGCGAAACCGAGCGCCGCGGCGTCCAGCATTACGCGCCCGCGCTTTCCGGCTATATCGAACGCCGCCTTGGCAGTAAGGCCGCCGCATGACCGACATCACCACCCCCCGTACCGACTGGACCCGCGACGAGATCGCCGCGCTGTTCGACCTGCCGTTCACCGAGCTGGTCTACCGCGCCGCCGAAGTGCATCGCCAGTCGTTCGATCCCGCTGAAGTCCAGCTCTCCACCCTGCTGTCGATCAAGACCGGCGGCTGCGCCGAAGACTGCGGCTACTGCTCGCAAAGCCAGAGCGCCGATGCCGGCGTCAAGGCCACCAAGCTGATGCAGGTGCAGGAAGTGCTGCAATCCGCCGCCCGCGCCAAGGATCAGGGTAGCACCCGCTTCTGCATGGGCGCCGCCTGGCGCAACCCCAAGGACCGCGACATGTCCGCCATCATCGAGATGGTGCAGGGCGTGCGCGCGATGGGCCTCGAAACCTGCATGACGCTCGGCATGCTCGAACCGCATCAGGCCGACCAACTGGCCGAAGCCGGCCTCGACTACTACAACCACAACATCGACACCTCGCCCGAACGCTATGGCGAGGTCATCACCACCCGCACGATGGACGACCGGCTCGATACGCTCGGCGAAGTCCGCCGCGCCGGCATCAACGTGTGCAGCGGCGGCATCGTCGGCATGGGCGAAACCCGCGCCGACCGCGTCGGCTTCATCCACACGCTGGCCACGCTCCCCAGCCACCCGCAGTCGGTCCCGGTCAACGCGCTTGTCCCGGTGAAGGGCACGGTGCTGGGCGACATGCTGGCCGATACCCCGCTGGCCAAGATCGACGACGTCGAATTCGTCCGCACTGTCGCCGTCGCCCGCATCACCATGCCCGCCTCGATGGTCCGCCTCTCGGCAGGCCGCGAGAGCATGTCCGAGATGACCCAGGCGATGTGCTTCCTGACGGGTGCCAACTCCATCTTCACCGGCGACAAGCTGCTGACCGCTCCCAATGCGGGTGACGACAACGACGCCGCGATGTTCGCGCGGCTGGGCTTGCGCGCGATGGCCGTGCAACAAACCGAAGCCGAAGTGGCCGCGCTCAACATGCCCAAGGGCTGCGTCAAGCTGGAGGCGATGGGGTGATTTCAAACAGCAGCACCCCCGCTCCGTCCGCCCTGAGCTTGTCGAAGGGCCGCCCTTTTCTTGGCGACGAACGCGTGCTCGACGTCCACTGCGACGAGGACCGGCTGGTCGTGGACCTGATGGATGGGCGCACCATCGCCGTGCCGCTCGCCTGGTATCCGCGCCTGCTCCACGCCGCCCCCGAAGCCCGCGCCCATTGGGAAAGGTGCGGCGGTGGCTATGGTATCCACTGGCCGGAGATCGACGAGGACTTGTCCACCGAAGGGCTGCTGCTCGGCGCGCCGGCGCCGAAGGCGGCTTGATGACCGACGATGCAATCCGGGGATTCCGAGCGTTCGCTTGGGGATGGTCGGTGTTGATGGGCTTACAACTCATCTACGCCATGATTTTCGGCGTTCTTCAAGGCGGGCACGGTGTCGCTAGTTATCGAGCCACGCAGCCTTTCAGGTTTTGGTTCAATTGGATGTTAGGGGCTTGTTCGGTTTGGATAAGCCTTTGGTATGCGCTTTCGAAATAGGTGGTTTGATGTTCAAGAAAATCCTCATCGCCAATCGTGGTGAAATCGCCTGCCGCGTCATTAAGACCGCGCGCCGCATGGGCATCCAGACCGTCGCCGTCTATTCCGACGCGGACGCCCGCGCGCCGTTCGTGCAGATGGCCGATGAAGCCGTCCACATCGGCCCGTCGCCCGCCGCGCAAAGCTACCTGATCGCCGACAAGATCATCGCCGCCTGCAAGCAGACCGGCGCCGAAGCGGTCCACCCCGGCTACGGCTTCCTCTCGGAGCGCACCAGCTTCGCCGAAGCGCTCGCCGCCGAAGGCATCGAGTTCATCGGACCCCCGGTGAACGCCATCGCCGCGATGGGCGACAAGATCGAATCGAAGAAGCTCGCCAAGGCCGCCGGCGTCAACGTCGTCCCCGGCTTCGTCGGTGAGATCGAGGATACCGAACACGCCGTCCGCATCTCGAACGAGATCGGCTACCCGGTGATGATGAAGGCATCGGCCGGCGGCGGCGGCAAGGGTATGCGCCTCGCCTACGACGAGAAGGACGTGCGCGAAGGCTTCGAGGCCACCAAGCGCGAGGGCCTGAACTCCTTCGGCGACGACCGCGTGTTCATCGAGAAGTTCATCCTCAACCCCCGCCACATCGAGATCCAGATCCTCGGCGACAAGCACGGCAACATCTTGTATCTCAACGAGCGCGAATGCAGCATCCAGCGCCGCCACCAGAAGGTGGTTGAGGAAGCGCCGTCGCCGTTCGTCACCCCCAAGATGCGCAAGGCGATGGGCGAACAGTGCGTCGCGCTCAGCCGCGCCGTCGGCTACTACAGCGCCGGCACCGTCGAATTGATCGTCAGCGGCGCCGATCCGACAGGCGAATCGTTCTACTTCCTCGAAATGAACACCCGCCTCCAGGTCGAACACCCGGTCACCGAAGCGATCACCGGCGTCGATCTGGTCGAGCAGATGATCCGCGTCGCCGCCGGTGAAAAGCTCGCCCTCACGCAGGATGACGTCAAGATCGACGGCTGGGCGATCGAGAACCGCGTCTACGCCGAAGACCCCTATCGCGGCTTCCTGCCCAGCACCGGCCGCCTCGTCCGCTACAACCCGCCGGTCGCCGGCTGGACCGATGACGGACAGGAAAACGGCCGCCGTGGCGTTGACGGCATCCGCGTCGATGACGGCGTCTACGAAGGCGGCGAAGTCAGCATGTTCTACGACCCGATGATCGCCAAGCTGGTCACCTGGGGTGAAACCCGCGACGAAGCGGCCGACAAGCAGATCGCCGCGCTCGACGCGTTCGAGATCGAGGGCCTTGGCCACAACATCGATTTCGTCTCCGCCATCATGCAGCACCCGCGCTTCCGTTCGGGCGAACTGACCACCGGCTTCATCGCCGAGGAATACCCCGAGGGCTTCCACGGCGCCGCCACCAGCGACGAATTGAAGGCGAAGTTGGCTGCCATTGCCGGCTTCGTCGCCTCGGCCCGCGCCGATCGCGCCCGTCAGGTCGATGGCCAGCTTGCCCGCAACCTTGATGCCCCCGGCGAATGGTCGGTCAAGATCGGCGACCGGCGCTTCGCCGTCGAGGTCAGCGAGGAAGCGGTCACCGTCGATGGCGTCGATCTCGACCTCTCGCTCGAATACACCCCGGGCGACCGGCTGGTGGAAGCCGAATTCGCCGACGAAGCCCTCGCCGTCCGCATCGAGCCGACCCGCACCGGCCTGAAGATGACCACGCGCGGCGCGATCCACGCGGTGCAGATTCTGCCGCTGCGCGTCGCCCCGCTGGCCGATCACATGATCGAAAAGGTCCCGCCGGATCTCTCGAAGTACCTGATCTGCCCGATGCCCGGCCTGCTCGTCTCGCTCAACGTGGCCGAAGGCGACAAGGTCGAGGCCGGCCAGCCGCTCGCGGTGGTCGAGGCGATGAAGATGGAAAACATCCTCCGCGCCGAAAAGTCCGCCACGGTGAAGAAGGTCAACGCCAAGGCCGGCGAAAGCCTCGCCGTGGATGCCATCATCCTCGAACTGGAATGACCTTCGCATCGGTTCTGGCGAGCGCGCAGCCCCGGGAAACCGGCTTCGCGCTCGCCGTCCCCACAAGCTGGCATCAGGGCCGCACCGCCTATGGCGGCTTCTCGGCCGCGCTGTGTCTCGCCGCCGCCACGCAGGCGGGCGATGTGCTGCCCCCCTTGCGCAGCGCCACCTTCAGCATGATCGCGCCGGTAGCCGGCGATGCCACGGTCAGCGCTGAAATCGTCCGCCGGGGCCGCAACGCCACCTGGGCCGAAGCCCGCATCCATTCCGGCGGCAGCCTGGCGTTCACCGCCAGCCTCGTGTTCATGGGGCCGGTTGCGTCCAGCCTCCACCGCAACGATCGCCCGGTGCCTGACGATCTCGTTCCGCTCGATAGCGCCCGTGCCGTCACCTACACCCAGTACACCCCGGCGTTCCTGCGCGAACACATCGACAGCCGCCACGCGCTGACCCCGTCCCCCGAACCGCGCCCCGAAATGTGCCGCTGGCTCCGCCTCAACCAGCGCGGCGGCCTCGATGCGATGCTCGAACTGGTCCTGCTTGGCGATGCGCTGCCGCCCGGCGTGCTGCCGCTGATGAACCCCGGCGTGCCGGTCAGCACCATGCACTGGCAGATCAACCTGCTCACCGCCGCCCCGCAAACCCGCGACGGCTGGTATCTGCTGCGCTCGGTGGGCGATTATGCCGAAGCCGGCTGTTCCAGCCAGCGCATGGCGATCTGGAACACCGATGGCCAGCCGATCATGGCCGGCCTCCAGTCGGTCGCGCTGTTTGGCTAGCGCTTCGCCGCAAACCGCTCAGCCGGCCCCTCATAATGCCGGCGCGGGTTCGCCACGAACATCAGCTCCAGGTCGCCCTCGCTCGCCCCCGCCGCGCGCAGTGCCGGGATCACGTCCTCGTGGATGTGCAGGTAATGGTGCTGCGGCATCACCCGGTTGTAGTCGGCCACGCTGGGAAAGAAGTCCGACCACGCGCAGCAGTCATGCCCCAGCGCCATCGATCCGGCATAACCCCGGCGGCACAACTCGGCGATCGTCGCCACGCGCTCCTCGGCGGTAATCGTGAAGTTGATGCCGAACCGGTCCATCCCCAGCAGCGATCCCCGGTCCGCTACCTTAATCAGGTAATCGATGTCGGTCGAATCCCCGCAATGGCCGATCACCACATCGCGCAAGTCCACGCCCTCGCTCGCCAGCAGGTCCTGCACCAGCAACCCGCTGCCGGTCTGCGGCGCGGTGTGGACGGTGATCGGCGTCCCGGTCAGCACATTGGCCTGCGCGATCGCGCGCATCACCCGCTCCACGCCCTTCGTCATCCCCGGCATGTCGATCGCGCACTTCAGCTCGCCGGCCTTGATCGCGGTCCCGGCGATGCCCTCGCGGATGTCCTTCAGGAAAATCGCCAGCATCGGCTCGGGCACGTCGCACAGCAGCCCCGGCCCGGTGAACTGGAACGGCTGCGGCACGTCGTTGAAGGTGTACACGCCCGTCGAAACGATGATGTTCAATTTGGTCCGCTCGGCCACCTTGGCCACGGCGGGAATATAGCGGCCCAGCCCCAGCACGGTCAGGTCCACGATCGTGTCGATCCCGCTCGCCTTCAGCGCATCCAGCCGCGCCACGGCGTCGTCGATGGTCTGCTCGGAGAAGAAATCCGGCCGATAGTTCAGAACATATTCGGCATCCATCAGGAAGATGTGCTCGTGGATCAGCACCTTGCCCAGTGCGCTCGCGTCGATCGGGCCTCGCACCGTCTGGACCATTGCCATCTTCCCGTCTCCTCTGCCGCGATCATCGCCGCCAAGGCACTTATGCGCCTTGACCGATCGGGACAACCGGGGGAACTGTCGTGATCGGTCAAGCGATGCCGCCCCGCCGCAACTAGGCTCGCGCGGGTACGAAAGGGAGAACGATGTCCAGTCTCGCAGGCAAGGTAGCAGTCGTCACCGGCGCCAGCCGCGGCATCGGCAAGGGCACCGCGCTGACCCTGGCGGGGGAGGGAATGACCGTCTACGTCACCGGCCGCACGCTGAACCCCGGCACCAACCCGCTTCCCGGCAGCCTTGAGGAAACCGTCGCCGAATGCGCGGAACGCGGCGCGGCCACCGGCGGCAAGGCCATTCCGTTCGCGCTCGATCTTCGGGACGACGCTGCCATCGCCGCGCTGTTCGCAAAAGTCCGCGCCGATCACGGCCGGCTCGATTGCCTGGTCAACAACGCGATGGCCATCCCGCCTGAAATGACCCAGCGCATCGGCTTCTGGGAAAAGCCGCTCAGCAACTGGGAAATCTTCGATACCGGCGTCCGTGCCGCCTACATCGCCGCCTGGCACGCCGCGCGCATCATGGTGCCGCAGCAATCGGGCCTCATCGTCGCGATGTCGGGCTACGTCGGCCGCACCTACACTTACGACACCCTGTTCGGCACCACCAAGACCGCCACCGACCGCATGGCCCGCGACATGGGCGTCGAACTGAAGCCGCACAACGTCGCCTCGGTCTCGCTGTGGCAGGGCTTCACTTACACCGAACGCGCGGTCGAAAACCTGAAATCGGTCCCCGGCATGGCCGCGCAACTGAACAGCGCGGTCGGCTCCAGCCCGCAATTCCCCGGTCGCGTCATCGCCGCGCTGCTGAAGGACGCGAACCTGATGGCCAAGACCGGCGGAAGCTGGATCAACGCCGAACTCGCTGCGGAATACGGCGTCACCGACATCGATGGCCGGATGATCCCCAGTCTGCGCGAAGAACGCGGCGCCCCGATCTTCCAGCCGGTCTGATCGTCCCGGCCCTTCGCCCCAAACCCCGTCCGTCCGCTCCACCCAACCCGCTCGCTCCACCCAACCCCGCCCGTCCTGAGCTTGTCGAAGGACCGTCCTTTTCCTGATGGCGCACCCCGCCGCTTCAAAGGAACCACCCCATGACCGATCCCAGCAACGCAGGCCGCCGCTTCGAAAACCGCGTCGCCGTCATCACCGGCGGGGGCAGGGGCCTCGGTCGCGAATACGCGCTGCTGCTCGCCAAACTCGGCGCCAAGGTCGTGGTCAACGACAACGGCAGCGCCATGTCGGGGGACGGCGCCGATACGTCGGTTGCCCAGCAACTGGTGGACGAGATCACGGCCGCCGGCGGCGAAGCCACCGCCAACACCGACAGCGTCGCCACCCCGGAAGGCGGCGCCGGCATCATCAAGACCGCGCTCGACGCCTACGGCAAGATCGACGTGCTGATCCACAACGCCGGCAACAGCCGCTTCAACCCGCTCGCCACGATCACGCTGGAAGAATTCCGCAGCCTGATCGACGTCCACCTGATGGGCGCGTTCCACGTCGTCCAGCCCGCCTTCGCGCAGATGGTCAAGGCCGGCTACGGCCGCGTCGTCCTCGCGGGGTCGATCGGCGGCCTCTACACGATGCCGCAGACCGTCCATTACGCGATGTCGAAATCCTCGATGATCGGCCTCAACAACGCCATCGCCGTCGAAGGCGCCGAACACGGCATCAAGTCCAACGTCGTCCTGCCCGGCGCGCTCACCCGCATGGCCGAAGGGCTGGACACCTCGTCCTATCCCGACATGCGCCCCGAACTGGTCGCGCCGCTGGTGGCTTACCTCTGCCACGAATCGTGCAGCGTCACCGCCGAACTCTACGCCTCGGTGGCGGGCCGCATCGCCCGCGCCTTCATCACCGAAACCCAAGGCGTCTACCAGCCCGAATGGACCATTGACCAGGTGGGCGACCGCATCGCCGAAATCCGCGATCGCAGCCACGAATGGACCTTCCACCCGGCCGAAAACGGCTTCGTCGAGCACCTGATGAAAAGCTTCGCGATGGCGCGCGGCGAACTGTGAAACGAATAGGGGCGCAACCGTTTTGATATCGCCACGGCCCGCCGCCACGCTATAGCCGCACCGTTCATCGTCGGAGGGAATACCGTGGCCACCACCCCAGCCGTCCGCGTGTGGGATGTCCCCACCCGCCTGTTCCACTGGCTGCTCGTCGGTCTGTTCGCGTTCTCGTGGTACAGCGGCGAGACCGGCAAGCTCGAATGGCACTTCACCTCGGGCGTCACCCTGCTCGGCCTGCTGGCGTTCCGGCTGATCTGGGGCGTCATCGGCGGCAGCACCGCCCGCTTCGTCCGCTTCGTGCGCGGCCCCGGCGCGGTGCTGCGCTACGTGCGCGGCGAAGGCCCCGCCACCGCCGGCCACAACCCGCTCGGCGGGTGGAGCGTCATCGCCCTGCTCGGCCTCATGCTGGTCCAGGTCGGCACCGGCCTGTTCGCCTCGGATACCGATTCGCTGTACCCCGGCCCGCTCAACCCGCTGGTCAGCTATGAGCACGCCGAAACGCTCACTCACATCCACCACCTCGCGTTCAACCTGCTGCTCGCGCTCGTCGTCCTGCACGTCGCCGCGATCGTGTTCTACCGCGTGAAGGGCCGCAACCTGATCCTGCCAATGGTCACCGGTGCCGATGCCGAACTGGACCCCGCCGCCGAGCCGCTGGCTCCCGCCGGCATCGTCCGCTTCGTCATCGCCGCTGCCATTGCGGTTGCGCTGGCATGGTGGGTCAACAAAGGCGCGCCGCCTTTGAAGTGAAGGAAATAGCAGGGGGAATCATTCCCCCTGCACCCCCGATCCCTTTGCGTCGCTCAACGTGGCAACGCTGCGCCCTGCGGCGAAGCCGCCATAATTCTTCCGGCTTCGCCGGAGCAACTGACGCACCGGCATGGCGCAACGCAAAGGTATTGTGGAGCGCGAGGGGATCATCCCCTCGCATCTTCCTTTGTCCTTCAACCTGCCATCAAGGCTTGTTCACCGCCCGCCTGTTCACCAGCGGCCGCGCATACGAAGGGTCGCTGCGATCCCGCGCCGAAACCCCGTTCGCGGCAATGTCGGGCACGTCACCGAACGGTATCGCCGTCGGCGGCGCATCGCTGGCCCACTCGATGACGTTGGTGCGCAGCGCGATCCGCCATTCGCCGCCCCGTCGCTCGAACCGGTCGATATAGCGCCCGCCGGCCAAGGTCAGCGTCTCGTTCTCGGTCCCCGGCCACGGCTTGTTGCGCGCCACGAACAGGTACGTGGTCTCGGTGTGCGCGACATCGCCGTCGATATCGATCGTCGTGTTCATCAGGTTGTGATGAGTCAGCACCTGCCAGTCGCGGTGCATCGGCATCGCCCAGTCCCAGCAACCCGGAACGTCACCCACATACGGCCCCGCCGCCATCTCGGCATCGGGCCAGAACGCGGAAAGGTATTCGTCGCGGTCGAACCGGTCCATGCCGCGACAGAACTTGCGCAAGCATTCGCGGATATCGTCCTTGTCCAGCAGCGCGTTCAGCCGCGCCTCACGGTCCATTCCCATGTCAGTTCCCCTCACGCAATCGGCGCCCAGATCGGTGAGCCACGGCTGGCCCGTGCCGAACCGATGGTCCGCCCGTCCACGTCGGTGATGCCGTATTCCATTGCCAGTTCGGTGGTGATGAACTCGCCGCCCGAACGCTTCATCAGCTCGGGGTCGGCCGCCAGCGCTGCCACCACCCGGCCCGGATGCTCGACACTGCTGCCGTCCATGCTGGTGATCGACGTGGTCATCTTGTCGCCCATCTTGGCCAAGTTGTCCTTCGCCTTCTCGGTCAGCGTCAGGCCCTGCCACATCGTCAGCGAGCACACGCCATGCGGCTGCAGTTCGATCGCCATGTCGCGCGCCATGCGGTCCACGGCGGACTTCGACGTGCCGAAAATGGTGCCATAAGTGAACGTAACCGCCGCAAAGCCCGAGATCGCCACGATCAGCCCCGACCCCTGCGGCACCATGATCCGCGCCGCGTGCCAGGCCGCGACGTAGTTCGATTTCACGCCGACATCCCACATTTCCAGGTTGGAAAGCGGCTTCTCCCAGAACCCCTTCGGCTCCAGCAGGTCGTCCGACAGCGTGAAGGCATTGTTGACCAGGATATCCAGCCGGCTCTGCTCGGCCTTCACCCGCTCGAACAGCGCCGCCACCGCCGCGTCGTCGCCATGATCGCAGGCCACGGCAATGCCCTTGCCGCCCACGGCCTTGCCGCGTTCGTTGCACTCGGCCGCGGTTTCGCCCACCGTCCCCGGCAGGTAGTAATCGCCCGCATTCACGGTGCGCCCGGTGATGTAGACGGTCGCCCCCTGCTCGGCCAGCACCAGCGCGATGCCCTTGCCGATCCCCCGGCTGGCCCCGGTGACAACCGCGACCTTGCCCGAAAGCGGCGCGCTCACTTCGGTTCCCGCTTGAAGAACCCGGCCGAATAGTCACCCACCGCGCGGCCGGGGAAATGGTCGGCGGTGAACGGATACCCCATCACGCCCTTCGACCAGTCGGCGGCCTTGCCCCAGTCCTGCTCCCAGTCATACAGCATGACGCGATCGATGATCCGCCACTCGTCGCCACGCTTCTCCATCGTGTCGAGGTAACGCCCGCCGATCAGCGTATCGTGGTCGCCCTGTCCGGCATCGACCCGGTGGTACGAGAACACATGCGTTTCCGCGCGTGCGGTCGTCCCATCCAGTTCCACCAGCGTCTGCCCCAGCAGGTGCTGCGTGTCCTTGATCGCGTCGGCGCCGGGGATCACCCATGCGTAATAGGTCTCGAAATCGCCATTGTGGACGCCGTAATCGAATGTCGCCTCGGGCCACCAGCAGGTGCGGATCAGGGCGCCGTTGCGGCGATCCTCGCCTCGCGCCAGGCGTTCCACGCAGCGGCGCACGGCATCGCGGTCAAGCAGTTCGGCAAGCTGGGTCGGCGTGTCCATCGTCATCTCTCCCTTGCCGGCCAAACTAGCCCGCAGCGGTCCTCGCTGCTTGACCGATCCCGACAGGCAATCCCGCCGTCGCGATTGGTCAAGCCCCGTTTCAGGTTCTACGCTAGCGTGCATTCCGCAAAAGGGGAGGGGGCATGGCCCAGCCGATCGACAAAGAACGCGCCCGCGAACTGGTGCGCGGCTATTTCGCCGGGGTCACCGCCGGCGAACTGCCCGATGCCATCCTTCACCCCGATCTCGTCGGCTGGACCACGCATCGCGGTGCCATGTCCGGCGCCGAATACCGCGCGCTGATCCCGGTGCTGGCGTCGATCTGCACGGTGCCGCTGGCCTTCACCATCGATGCGATCACCGTGGAGGATGACCGCGCGGTTGCCGAAGCCCGCTCGATCGGCACGCTGATCGACGGCACCGAGTACCGGCAGACTTACGTCTTCGCCTTCCGCTTCCGCGACGATCGCATTGCCAGCATCGCCGAACACTACAACTCGGCCATCGTCGATGCGACGATGATGCCGCTGCTCCAGCCAAAGGCCTGAACCTCATGCGCGCCATCCGCCTCCGCCACCCCGCCGGCTATGACAACCTCCGGCTTGAAACCATCGATCCGCGCGAACCCGGCCCGGGCGAGGTGCAGGTCCGCGTCCACGCCGCCAGCCTGAACTTCCGCGACATGCTGGTGGCCAAGGGCTTTTTCCCCACCTTCGATGGCATCATCCCGCTGTCCGACGGCGCCGGCGAAGTCGTCGCGGTGGGCGAAGGCGTCACCGGCCTCGCGGTGGGTGATGCCGTCGTCAGCACCTTCCACCCCAAATGGCGCGACGGCCATATCGAACGTTCCGAGCTCGACAACGCCCCCGGCGGCCCCGCCGATGGTTTCGCGGCAGAACTGGTCACCCGCCCCGCCGCCAGCTTCACCCGTGCGCCGGCAAACCTCACTCACGCCGAGGCCGCCACGCTCACCTGCGCCGGCGTCACCGCGTGGCGCGCACTCATCACCGATGGCGCGGTCAAGCCCGGCGCCACCGTCCTCGTCCTCGGCACCGGCGGCGTCTCGCTGTTCGCGCTGCAGTTCGCGAAAATGGCCGGCGCCACCGTCATCGCCACTTCGTCCAGCGCCGCCAAATGCGCGCGCCTCAAGGACCTCGGCGCCGACCACGTGCTGAACTACAAGGAAACGCCCCAATGGGCCGACGCCGTGCGCGACATTGCCGGCGGCATTGGCGTTGATCACGTCGTCGAAGTCGGCGGCCCGCACACCATCGGCCAGTCCTTCGCCGCCGCCCGCACCGGCGGCCACATCGCGATCATCGGCGCGGCGGGCGGTTTCGACATCGACACGATGCCGTTCGCCATCGTCCAGGCCAAGCGCCTGCGCCTCCAGGCCGTCACCGTCGGCAGCCGCGCCGACCAGCTCGCGATGGTCCGCGCCATCGAAACCCACGGCATGACGCCGGTGCTTGACCGCGATTTCGCGCTGGAGCAGATCGCCAGCGCCTTCCGCCACCTCGAATCCGGCGGCCACATCGGCAAGATCACGCTGTCGTTCTGAATCGACTTTCGATTTCAGCGCGTCTAACGCGACCGGCGTGATGGGGGCCATCCGCCGGTTCTTGCGCGATCATCGCCAGCTTGCGCTCACTTGCGCGCTGCTGGCGCTCGCGCTGCGGCTGCTGCTCCCCTCGGGCCTGATGCTCGCCCAAACCGGCACGTCGATCACCGTCCAGATCTGCGCCGATGCCACCGGCCTTGCCAAAGCCCAGCAGCTTGTCCTCCCCGGCAAGCCCGCGCCGGCAAAAGCGCACCCGGACAGCACCGCCTGCCCGTATGCGGCGCTGTCGATGGCCGCGCTGGGCGGTGCCGATGCCCTCCAGCTTGCCGCCGCGCTGGCCCTGCTCATCGTGCTGGGTTTCGCCGCGCGCCATCCCCCCCGCGCCGGCCCGTTCCGGCGCCTGCGCCCGCCACTGCGCGCGCCCCCGCTCTCCGCCTGAAGCCCAGCCTGCCCTCCGGGGCCGATTGACCGCGCGCGACCCCGCCCGCGCCAACTTCAGAGCGTTTCCATGTTCGCCAAGCCTGTTCTCCTCGCGGCACTCGCCGTGTCCACCCCGGCGATTGCCGCCGAATCCGATGGCCCGACCATCGTCGTCACCGCCACCGTCCCCGCCGATCCCATCGCCCCGCCGCCCGCCACCCGCGCCACCACCGACGCCGCGAAAATCGCCACCACCGTCAACGCCGTCTCGGTGGAAGACACGCTCAAGTATTTCCCCAGCCTCGTCGTCCGCAAACGCCACATTGGCGACAACTTCGCGCCTGTCGCCACCCGCACCAGCGGCCTCGGCGCCTCTGCCCGCAGCCTGATCTACGCCGACGGCGCGCTGCTCTCGGCGCTGATCGGCAACAACAACGGCAACGGCAGCCCGCGCTGGACCCTTGTCACGCCCGAGGAAATCCAGTCGATCGACGTGCTCTACGGTCCGTTCTCGGCCGCCTATTCGGGCAACTCGATCGGCACCGTCATCGCCATCACCACGCGGATGCCCGACCGGCTCGAAGCCCGCGCCACCGCGCTGGTCAACGTCCAGCAATTCGACCTCTACGACACGCACCAGACCCTGCCCACCTGGCAGGTCTCCGGCTCCGTCGGCGATCGCTTCGGCAACCTCGCCGTCCTGCTCAGTGCCACGCGCACCGAAGCGCGCAGCCAGCCGATCAGCTTCGTCACCACCACCACCCAGCCCACCGGCACCACCGGCGGCCATGCCGACGTCAACAAGCTGAACCAGCCAATCCGCGTCCTCGGCGCCGGCGGCATCGAACACCACGTCCAGGCCACCTACAAGGCCAAGCTCGCTTACGACCTCACGCCTTCGATCCGCCTCGCCTACACCCTCGGCGTCTGGACCGACGACACCAGCGGTGACGTGCAAAGCTACGAACAATCCCCCAGTGGCGGCGTCGCTTATGCCACCCTCAACAGCGGCGCGACCCCCGGCTTCAACGCCGCCGTCTATGCCCGCGACGCGCTTCACGTCAGCCACGCGCTGGGCCTCACCGGCAAGTCGCCCACGCTCGACTGGCAGGTGATTGGCACGCTCTACCGCTACGCGCACGACTGGCAGGACAATCCCTCGCCCGACACCGCCAGCGCCAACGCCGCCAACGGCTTCCTCGCCACCCGCAACGACCTGCCTGCCGCCTTCGCCGGCGGCTTCGGCACCATCCAGAAGCAGGACGGCACCGGCTGGGGCACGCTGGACGCCAAGGCGGCGCTTCACCGCCCGGGCAACGATCTCTCGTTCGGCGCCCATGCCGACCGCGAAACGCTCGATGCCGCCACTTACGGCATCGCCAACTGGCTCGATCCGCATTCGGCATTGGGCCAGCTCCGCTCGCGGTCCTACGGCCGCACCCGCACGCTGGCGCTGTGGGCGCAGGATGTGGTGAAACTCGCCCCCGGCCTCGCCCTCACCCTTGGCGGCCGTCAGGAATGGTGGCGCGCGTGGGGCGGGCTGAACACCGCGTACACCGCCAGCGTGAACACCACGCTCGCCCAGCCCGAACGCAGCTTCTCCGGCTTCAGCCCCAAGGCCAGCCTCGAGTGGCGCTTGGGCAATGGCCTCACCGCCCGCCTTTCCGCCGGGCAGGCGTGGCGGATGCCCACCGTCGGCGAACTCTACCAGACCGTCACCGTCGGCACCCTGCTGTCCAACCCCAACCCCGGCCTCGCCCCCGAACGCGCCCGCAGCCTCGAACTGGCGCTGGAACGGCGCGACAGCCACGGCAGCATCCGCGTCTCGCTGTTCAACGAGGTCATCACGGGCGCGCTGATCTCCCAGCTCAACGCCACCACCAGCACCACCTTCGTCCAGAACGTCGACCAGACTCGCGCGCGTGGGCTGGAACTGGCGATCGACCGGCGCAACCTGCTGCCCCATGTCGATCTTTCCGCCAGCCTGACCTATGCCGATGCCATCACCAGCCGGGACGCCGGGTTCCCTGCCGCCGTGGGGAAGCTCCTGCCCAGCGTGCCGCACTGGAAGGGCAACGCCGTGCTGACCTGGCGGCCCACGCAGCGGATCAGCCTCACCAGCGCGGTCCGCTTCACCAGCCGCAACTATGCCAACCTCGCCAACGACGATACGGTCGGAAACACCTACCAGGGCTTCTACAAGTACACCGTGGTGGACCTGCGCGCCCGGTTCACGCCCACCGATCGGTTCGCGTTCTCGGTCGGCGTCGATAACCTGAACAACAACAAATACTTCCTGTTCCACCCGTTCCCGCAGCGCTCGTTCACCGCGCAAATCGACTGGAAACTGTGACGATGGCCAGCAGCCCGGCCCCTTCCGCCGTCTGGCGCACGCTGTGGCGCTGGCATTTCTATGCCGGGCTGCTGGTGGTCCCATTCATCGTCTTGCTGGCCTTGTCGGGCGCGTTCTACCTCTACAAGCCGCAGGTCGAACGCTGGGAGGAACGCGCCTTCCACAACCAGCCCACCACCCATGCCGCCAGCCCTTCGGTGCAAGTCGCCGCCGCCCTCGCCGCCCACCCCGGCGCGGCCTTCGCGTTCTATCGCCTGCCCGAACGGCCGGGCGATGCGGCGATGGTCCATGTCGCCATGCCCGGCCACGGCGGGATGCGCGACGTGTTCGTCTCGCCGCAGGGGCAAGTGCTGGGCGCGCTGAACCCCGAAACCC
>JAGWVC010000087.1 GCA_018971065.1 Sphingomonadales bacterium
CCCATGCGCCCTTCGCTGCCGATGATGCCGATCCGTGCCATATGCCCCAATCCTTGTGCTGCACGCCTCATGGCCAACCCCCGACCATTGCGCAACCCGTTGACGCCGCCGCGCCCGCACCGCAAAGCCTGCGGATGTCGATCTACCCGCCCGAACAAGCCCGAACCCTGCTCACCCTGCTCGATCTCGCCAGCGACGGTGCCGACCGCTTCACCGGCGCGCGCAAGCCCGGCGGGGTTGGCCGCGTGTTCGGCGGGCAGGTGGTGGCGCAGGCGCTGGTGGCCGCGCAGCGCACCGTGGCCGACGATCGCACCCCGCATTCGCTGCACGCCTATTTCCTGCGCGGCGGCAGCGAGGACCACGCCATCGACTATGCGATCGAGCGCGATTTCGACGGCGGCTCGTTTTCCAACCGCCGCGTCATCGCCCGCCAGCAGGGGACTCCGATCCTCAACTGCACGGTGTCGTTCCACCGCCGCGAAACAGGCTTTGCGCACCAGTTCGAGATGCCCGAGGTGCCGTCGCCCGAAGGCCTCGAATCCGAACTGGCGCTGCGCCACACCCACATCGAACGCGCGCCCGAACCCTTGCGTGCGCTGATGTTGCGCCCGCCGCTGGTCGAGTTCCGCCCGTGCAACCCCGATGCGTGGATGGGGACGCCGACCGCGCCCGCGATCATGGCCAACTGGTTCCGGGTGCCCGGCGCGCTGCCCGACGACCCTGCCGTCCACCGCGCCGTGCTGGCCTATGCCAGCGACTATACGCTGCTGGCCAACGCCGCGCTGCCACATCCGATAAGCTGGATGGAGGGCACAATCATGTCGGCCAGCCTGGACCATGCGGTGTGGTTCCACGACAGCGATTTCCGCGCCGACGACTGGCTGCTCTATGCCACCGACAGCCCGTGGAGCGGGCATGGCCGGGGCTTCAATCGCGGCCGCATCTACACCCGCGACGGCCGCCTTGTCGCCGAAACCGCGCAGGAAGGGCTGATCCGCCAGATCAAGCCCAAGCCGTGAGGAACATCGTCATCCTTACCGGCGCCGGGGTTTCCGCCGAAAGCGGCATCGATACGTTTCGCGGCGGCGCCAACGGTGGCCCCAGCCTGTGGGAGCAGCACCGGGTGGAGGACGTGGCCACGCCCGAGGCGTTCGCGCGCGACCCCGATCTGGTGCAGCGCTTCTACGACATGCGCCGCGCGGCGATCCAGACCAAGCTGCCGAACGAAGCCCACGCCGCGCTGGCCCGGCTGGATGCCGAGTGGCCGGGCGGGCTGCTGATCGTCACCCAGAACGTCGATGACCTGCACGAACGGGCCGGCGCGAAACGCGTGCTGCACATGCATGGCGAACACCTGCTGGCCTGGTGTACCGCCTGCGACGTGCGCAGCCCGTGGACCGGCCCGCTGTTGCACCGGCCGCCCTGCCCCGCGTGCGGAACGGCGGCCCTGCGCCCCGATGTCGTGTGGTTCGGCGAAATGCCCTACCGGATGGACCGCATCCACGACGCGCTGCGCGAGGCGGACCTGTTCGTGTCGATCGGCACCTCGGGCGCGGTCTATCCGGCGGCGGGGTTCGTGCGGCTGGCGCGCGATCTGGGCGCGCGGACGCTGGAACTGAACCTGGAGGAATCGCAGGGATCGCGCTGGTTCCACGAAACGCGGCTGGGGCCGGCCAGCGCGGTGGTGCCGGCGTGGGTGGACGAGGTGTTGGGGGGCTGACGGGCAGCCGTCAGGACACCCTGACCACCCGCCCGTCCAGCATTTCCACGCGCACGTCGGCGCGCTCGGCGATGCCCATGTCGTGCGTGACGCAGACCACCGCGCGGCCTTGGTCATGCGCCAGCGCGACGAACAGGTCCACGACGCGGGCCGAATTGACGCTGTCGAGGTTGCCGGTGGGTTCGTCGCCCAGGATCAGGCGCGGGTTGTTGGCCAGCGCCCGCGCGATCGCCACGCGCTGGCGTTCGCCGCCCGATAGCTTGTCGGGCGATTTAAGCTCCTTGCCCGTCAGCCCGACTTCGGCCAGCAGTTCGCGCGCGCGTTTCTCCACTTCGGCGCCGGTCAGCCTGCCCAGCCGCCGGATCGGCAGCGCGACGTTTTCCAGCGCGTTGAATTCGGGCAGCAGGAAGTGGAACTGGAACACGAAGCCGAAGTGCTGCAACCGGATGTCCGCGCGCGCGTCACCCGAAAGCGGGGTCAGGTCCTGCCCGTCCAGCAGCAGGCTGCCCGCCGTGGGCCGATCGATCAGGCCCAGCAGGTACAGCAGCGACGATTTGCCGCAGCCCGACGGGCCGACGATGGCGGTGAACTTGCCCGGCTGGATCGCCAGATCGACATCGCGCACCAGCGTGACCGGCGGATCACCCGGCAGGGTGCGGCCAAGGCCGGTGGCGGTGAGGACCGGCGGCACGGTCATATCGCCCCGCGCAGGATGTCCACCGGGTCCACCCGCGCCGCCTTGCGTGCCGGCAGCCACGCCGCCACCGCGCCCGACAGCAGCGAGGCCACCGCCGCCACCAGATATTGCCGGGTCGAACGGTCCAGCGGAATGCGCTGGTCCTCACCCCCGATCGGGAATTTCAGCGAACCCAGCGCCTGCATCAGCGCGGTTCCCAGCAGCCAGCCGATCACCACCCCCGCCATCGCCAGCGCCAGCCCTTCCAGCACGAACACCAGTTGCAGGTCGCCTTCCGAAAACCCCATCGAGCGCAGGATGGCAATATCGCGGCGCTTGTCGGCCACGCTGTTCGACACGGCGGTGTAGATGCCGAAGCTGGCGACCAGCAGGATCGCCGAGACCACGGTGTACATGATGACATTGCGCGTCACCAGGAACGACATCAGGTCCACCGAGCGTTCCTGCCAGCTTTCCGCCTTGTAGGCATAGCGCGCCTCAAGCCGTTTCGCGACAGCGTCGGCGGCATAGGCATCGTCCAGCCGCACGCCGATGCGGTTGATGATGAACGGCCGCGCCAGCAGCGATTGCGCCTCGTGCAGCAGCATGTAGCCGCTGCTGCTGCCGATCATGGTGTTGCCCTTCTTGACCAGCCCGACGATGCGCAGCGACCGGGTGGTGCCCGAAGCCGCCGTGGCGTTCACCACGTCACCCATGTTCAGTCCCAGCCGCCGCGCCAGCTCCTCGCCGACGATCACCCCGCCCTGCACGCGCTCCAGGTTGTCCAGCGACCCGGCGCGCAGCTTGTCGGCGACGTCGGAGACCTTGCTTTCCAGCCCCGGCTCGATGCCGATGATGCCCAGCGGCTCCTCGCGCCCGCCCAGCCGCAGCGTCACCGCACCCGACAGGCTGGGCGAGCCGACCGCGCCGGGCGTATCGTTCACCGCGCGCAGGATCGCCTGCCAGTCCTTGATGCCGCGCACCTCGTTGCGCAGCTTGTAGCCGTGCAGCGCCACCGCGCCTTCCCGGCCATAGATGCGAACCCCCGGCTGCGGCGGCGGGCTGCGCAGTTCGTCATAGACGATGATGTGCGGCGCCGACGAGATCAGGGTCTTGATGAAGTCGTTCTGGCTGCCGACCATCAGCGCCGAAACCGCAAGGAAGAAGCCAACGCCGACCGCGACGCCGCCGATCGCCACCGCCGTCTGCCGCCGCCGCATCACCAGATGGCGCCAGGCGATGTGAAACAGCAGCGCGAAGTGGCCGCTCAAGACGGCTTTTCCGGCTCGACCCGCTCACCGTCCTTCAGGTCGGCCGGCGGCGCGAGGATGACCCGCGATCCGGCGGCGATGCCCGAGGTGACCTGCACCTCGTCGGTCCCGGCAATGCCGGTGACAACGCGATGGGCACGCGCCCGGCCATTTTCCACCGTCCATACCTTGCCGCTGGCCAGCGCCTTGGCCGGCACCAGCAGCGCGCGGGCATCGCGCCGGGTGACGATGTTGACTTCCAGCGAGATGCCGATCGGCAGGCCGGCCGTGCCGCCATCGGGCAGCAGCCGCACCCGGAACGCCCGCGCGGTGGGATCGCCGCCCGGGGTCACTTCCGAAACATGCGCGGGGATCGCCTTGCCCGGCCAGGCGTCGTTGCTCATCAGCGCCGCTTGGCCGATGCGGACGCGGGCGATGTCGCGTTCATCGACCGTGGCGGTGACGCGGATGCGCGCGGGATCGCCCAGCAGCAGCAGCGCCTTGCCCGGCACCGCCAGATCGCCTTCGTAGACGTCGCGCCGCGTCACCACGCCATCGCTTTCGGCCCGCACCACCAGTTGCCCCTTGCGCGCCTGCGCCGCCGCCACCGCCGCGCGCGCGGCATCGGCATTGGCCACGGCGGAATCGCGCGCGGCTTTCGTTACCCAGCCCTGCCCGAACAGGGTGACGGTGCGGTGTTCGACCTGTTCGGCGGCGCGCTGCTGCGCGGCGGCCTGGGCCAGCGCGGCCTGCTGCTCGTCATCGGCCAGCAGCACCAGCGGCTGCCCGCGCCGCACGGCATCGCCTTCGGAAACCAGCACGCGCAGCACCGGCGCGGTGATGCGCGAGGAGATCGTCACCGGCTGCTGCGCCTCAACGAAGCCGGTGGCGTAGACCAGCTCGGTGGCGGCGCCGAGATACGCGGACGCCGTGGCCACCGGCCGTGGCTTGCCCTGCCACAGCCAGAGCGTGCCGCCCGCAAGGGCGACGGCGGCAGCCGCGATGGCGATGACCCGGCGCTTCACGCGCGGCTTGCTCCTCGTTCCATATGACCCCGCTGCCCTTCTAGCGGTTTCGGGTCATTGGGGAAGGTCAACAATCGGGCGGAAGGTCAACAATCAGGCATCGGGGTCGAGATGCAGGCCATGCCTGCCGTGTTCGGCCCCGAACGGCGCGTGCGGGTGCGGCGCATCCGGGTCCAGCGGCGGCTGCAGCATACCTTCGGACCTGGTGATCACCGCCGTCGCCATCGCGTTGCCGATGACGTTGGTGGCCGAGCGGCCCATGTCGAGGAACGTGTCGATCCCCAGCAAGAGGGCGATGCCCTCGACCGGCAGCTTGAACTGGCTGAGCGTGGCAGCGATGACGACGATGCTGGCGCGCGGCACCCCGGCAATACCTTTCGAGCTGACCATCAGCGTCAGCAGCAGCATCACCTGCGTGCCCAGGCTGAGCGGAATGTTGTAGGCTTGGGCGATGAACAGCGAGGCGAAGCTGGTGTACATCATCGACCCGTCGAGGTTGAAGCTGTAGCCCAGCGGCAGAATGAACCCCGAGATGCGGCGCGGCACGCCGAAACGGTCAAGCTGCTCCAGCAGCTTGGGCAGCGCCGCTTCCGACGAAGCGGTGGAGAACGTCAGCAGCACCGGCTCGCGGATATAGCGCGCCAGCAGGATCACCCGGTGGCCGAGGAACAGCGCGCCCATCGTGAACAGCAGCGCCCACAGCAGCGCCAGCCCGCCATAGAATTCACTCACCAGCTTGCCGTAAGTCACCACGATCGCCAGCCCCTTGGTGGCGACAATGCTGGCCATCGCGCCGAACACCGCGAATGGCGCCATGCGCATGACATAGCCGGTGATCTGCAACATCAGTTGCGCGACGCCCTCGGCGAATTCGACCAGCAGCGCGCCCTTCTCACCGATGGCGGACAGCCCGATGCCGGCGAACAGCGAGAACACCAGAATCTGCAGCACATTGTTCTGCGCCATCGAATCGATCACGCTGGCGGGGAACACTTCCAACAGGAAGTGGCGGAAGGTCAGTTCCTTCACCGCCAGATCGCCGATCGGCGTGGTGGGCTTCACATCCAGCCCGACGCCGGGCTGGAACAGGTTCACCAGCACCAGCCCCAGCGCCAGGCTGACCAGCCCGGCGACGATGAACCACGCCATTGCCTTGGCGCCGATGCGGCCCAGCGCGGCGCTGTCGCCCATGCCGGCAATGCCGGTGATGATCGTCGCCATGATCAACGGAGCGATGATCATCTTGATCAGCTTCAGGAACACATCGGGCAGCAGCTTCAGCGTGTCGGCGATCGACGCCTGGGTGGGATCGCCCGCCGGGTAGGCGCCGTGCAAGGCAAGGCCGAGCGCGAGCCCGGCGATCATGCCGACAAGAATGAATAGCGTGAGCCGGCGTTCCATGAGCCCTGGTTTCCCCCGATGCGTGAACCGCCGAAGCTAAACGCAGCGCGGCCCGCGGGCAATGCCCCCGGGCCGCGTCATGCTACGCCGAATTGCGGCTATGGTCAGGGGCGCTTCGCCGCCTGCTTTTCGGGCGCGATGGTGATGCGCACGGTCTCGCCCGAATTGCCGGGGAAGCCGGTGAACATCGCTTCCACCAGGTTGGGCACCAGATAGGGCAGGCGGTTGGACGTGGACGCGGCCTCGGCCTTGCCCTCGAACAGGCGCCTTGTGCCGTTCGGACCGTCCTTCGCGTCGATCTTCAGCGAGACGCCGCTGGTGTAGACGGTGTAGCTTTCGACGCCGTTGTCGAACCACGGATCGTACCAGCCGAAGCCCCAGCCACCACGCGGATAGAAGCCCCGGCCATAGCCCGGGCCATAGAAGCCCCGCCCCCAATAACCGCCCGGATGCCAGCCATACCACGGCCCCCAGAACGGATCGCGGGCGAAGGCCGATTCGCGGATGTGCTCACGCCCCTTGTCGACGCCATAATCGAAGCGGACGAGCAGCGAGGCGGCGGCGGGGCCGGATGCCTCGCTATAGCCGGCCTTGAGCAGTTGCGCGGCCACAAGGCGCGAATACTGGCCGAATTCGAGGCTGCCGTTCAGCGCCGGGTCTTCCGGCACGATCGCGAAGCTCTGGCCCGCCGGCGGTGGCAGTTGCGACTGGAAGCGGGTGACCTTGGCGTCGAAATTCTCGGCGCAGGCGGCCAGCGAAGCGAACAGGAACGGAAGCAGCAGCAGGCGCAGCCACTGCGCAAACCTGCCGGCGGGATTCGTGGTCATTGTCTTGCCCTTTCACGAATCGATCCGGCGCCGTCCCCTGAGTGTCGGTCGATCTTGTCTGTAATTGCCCTAATTTCCGGGCCGTGAACAGGACTTGAATGACGGGTGAACGCGGCGGTTCCCTTTCGGGTTCAGCCGCGCACCAGCCCCAGCGCGTCGTAGGCGGCGGCCAGCGTCGGCGCCGCCAGCGCGCGCGCCTTCGCCCCGCCCTCGCGCAGGATGGCGTCCAGCGCGGCGCGATCGCCCTTCAACTCGACGAAACGGGCGTTGATCGGCGCCAGCTTCTCGACCAGCAGTTCGCCGAGCGCGGGCTTGAACCGGCCGAAGCCCTGCCCGCCGAACTCGGACAGGATGGCCTCGACAGTCTGGCCCGACATCGCGGCATAGATGCCGACGAGGTTGGCGGCTTCGGGGCGACCATCAAGTCCGGCCTTTTCGGACGGCAGCGGCTCGGGGTCGGTCTTGGCCTTCTTCACCTTGTTCATCAGCGTATCGGCATCGTCGGTCAGGTTGATGCGGCTCATGTCGCTGGGGTCGGACTTCGACATTTTCGCCGACCCGTCGCGCAGGCTCATGATCCGGGCTGCCTCGGGCGGGATCATCGGTTCGGGCAGGGTGAACAGCGGCGCGTTTTCGGCGCAGAAATCGTTGTTGAACTTCTGCGCGATGTCGCGCGCCAGCTCCAGATGCTGCTTCTGGTCGTCGCCCACCGGCACATGGGTGGCGTGGTACAGCAGCACGTCCGCCGCCTGCAGCACCGGATACGTGAACAGCGCCACCGACTGGCCCTCGCGGTTCTTGCCCGCCTTGTCCTTCCACTGCGTCATGCGGTTCAACCAGCCCATGCGGGCCGTGCCGTTGAGCAGCCATTGCATCTGCGCGTGCTCAGGAACCTGGGTCTGGTTGAACAGGATCGAACGCGCCGGATCGATCCCGCAGGCGATCAGCGCCGCCGCCATCTCGCGGGTGTTCGCGGCCAGTTCGGCGGGCACATGCGGCTGGCTGATGGCATGAAGATCGGCAAGGAAGTAGAGGCAAGAGCCGGCCGGATGCTCGTCCTGCATCCGCACCCAGTTGCGGATCGCGCCGAGATAGTTGCCGAGGTGGAGGTTGCCGGTCGGCTGGATGCCGGAAACGATGCGCATGTCGGTTCTGCTCAGGTCCTGGCGCGTCTGCGCAAAAGAAGGGCGATGTCGGCACGCGAGAAAGCCCCGAGCGCCAGCGTGGCGAGGCCATAGACGAGCCCGCCGGCGCTGACCAGCACCGCCAGTGCCAGCCCCCGCACCGCCCACGTGCCGTGAATATAAGGGGTTAGTTGCGATTGAGTCAGGCCCATCACCACGCCCATCAGCAGCGCCGCCAGCGCCAGGCGCGGGGCACGGCGCCGCAGCCGCGCATCGGCGGTGAAATGGCCGCGCGCAACCAGGGTGCGATAGAGCATCGCGACATTGACGGTGGACGCGATGGCGGTGGCCAGCGGCGGCCCCATATGCTGCAACGGCACGATCAGGACAAGGTTGCCGACCAGATTCACCAGCATCGACAGCATCGCATAACGCACCGGGGTGCGGGTATCGTGCCGGGCATAGTAACCCGGGGTCAGCACCTTGACGAGGATGTAGCTGGGCAGGCCGACGGAAAAGGCCGCCAGCGCCTGCGCGGTGAAATGCGTGTCCGCCGCCGTAAAGCGCCCATAACCGAACAGCGCGGCGGCAATCGGCTCACCGCAGACGACCAGGCCGACGGTGGCCGGCAGGGTCAGCAGCAGCGCCAGTTCCATGCCCCGGTTCTGCGTGTCCATCGCCGCTGTTTCGTCACCGCCGCCAAGCTGGCGCGAGATGGTGGGCAGCAGTACGGTACCGAGGCCGATGCCGATGAGACCCAGCGGCAACTGGTTCAGCCGGTCGGCCATGTAGATGTAGGTGACCGAGCCCGCCGCCAGCAGCTTGGCCGCCAGCATCGTCGAGATGACGAGGTTGATCTGCACCGCGCCGGCGCCGGCGGCGGCCGGCCAGATCAGCGACAGGAGTTGCCTGACATCGGCGTTCCACACCGGGCGGCGCGGCCGCAGACGCACGTTCAGCGCTCGGCAGGCCTGTGCCAGCCACAGCAGTTGCAGCGCGCCCGAGACGGTGACGCCGATCGCCTGGTTACGCGCGGTGATCAGCGGATCGTGGCTGTGGAACAGCAGCAGCGCCGCGATCAGCGTCAGGTTCAGCAGGATCGGCGCGGCGGCGTTGACCCAGAACTTGTGCAGCGAATTGAGGATGCCGCCCAGCAGCGAGACCAGGCTGATCAGCATCAGGTAGGGGATGGTGTAGCGCGACAGCGTGACCGCGAAGGCGAATTCCTGCGGCGTGATCTTGTGAAACCCGCCCGAAAGCGCCCAGGTCAGCGGCCAGGCGCAGGCTTCCAGCACCAGCGTCAGCACGATCAGCACCGGCAGCAGCACCGACAGCGCCTGTTCGGCGAAGCGGATACCGTCGGGCAGGCCATCGCCTTCGGGGTTCGCGACCTTGGCGTTGAACATCGGCACGAACGCGCTGGCGAACGCCCCTTCCGCGAACAGCGCGCGGAACATGTTGGGCAGGCGGAACGCGATCAGGAACGCATCGGATGCGAACGAGGCGCCGATGAACCGCGCGAACAGCGAATCGCGCACCAGCCCCAGCACCCGGCTGGCGAGCGTGAGCCCGCCGACCGTGCCGAGTGCCTTTGCGAGGTTCATGAAATCACGCGTTGCCTTGCGGTTCGGCGGTGGCGGCTTCGGCCTGGGCCTGAAGCTGCTGCAGGTAGATGCCGTTGAAGTCGATCGGCTCCAGCATCAGCGGCGGGAAGCCGGCATCGCGCACGGCGTCGGCAATGACGCGGCGGGCGAAGGGGAACAGCAGGCGCGGCGCTTCGGCAAACATGAAGGCATGCATGTTCGCCTCGTCGAGGTTGCGCATCCCGACCAGGCCCGCATACGCCAGATCGACGAGGTACGACGTGCCCGAGGTGCCCTTGGCCGAGACCTGGATCTTCAGCTCGACCTCGTGCAGGTCGCCCTGGATCGGCCGGGCGCCGATGTTGAACTGGACGTCCAGTTCTGGCTGGTCCTGCCACTGGAAGCTTTCCGGGGCATTGGGGTTTTCGACCGAGAGATCCTTGACGTATTGCGAGACGACGCCGGCCATCGGCGAGGTATCCTCGCCATTGGGAGCGGGTGTGCCGAGATCGAGATTCGAGACGATGTTGCCTTCGTCGGCCATGTTCATGCTTTCCGGTTACTGGATTTGGCCGGGCGCCTAGCACCGCGCGGGGGCTTGGGCAACGCCGGACCGTCCCGCGACGATCGTTTCGGGATGGCGCCATGCGCCTGGCCGAACGCCGGAAACGTTTCGGCGCGGGGCACGCGGAATCGCCTTATCCATGCGTTGTTCATTTGTCATCGTTACCTAACTAGGGCATGGTAACGGACGCACTCATGCGGGTGCTTGCGCGATTCCGGGGAAGTTCAGCCCGGGCGCGCCGAAAGGAATATCGCTGGTGACTGTCGAAATTGTCATTCTGGCCATGATCGCGGCTTTCCTCGGGCTTCGGCTCTATTCGGTGCTTGGTCGCCGTGCCGAACACGACGAGCCGCTGCAGAGCCGGTTCGACACCGCTGCCTCGGGTGCCCCGCAGATCCCGGCCGCGCCGTTGCGCCTGCCCGAGCGCCCGGCCACGGTGACGGTGCGCGCGCGCGAGATTTCGCCTTATCCCCCTGCCGTCGAAAAGGGCCTGAAGGACATTGCCGCCGCCGATCGCCGCTTCGACCCGGCCGCGTTTCTGGACGGCGCCCGCAATGCCTACCGGATGATTCTGGAAGCGTTCTGGCGCGGCGACAAGGAACAGCTTGCACAACTGTGCGATGCCGAAGTCGCAAAGGCCTTCGGTGAGGCGATCGATGCCCGCATTGCCGCCGGGGAGAGCGTGGACAACCGGCTGGTGCGGATCGAGGAAGCGGCGATCACCGCCGCCGCGTATGAAGCGCCGATGGCGCGGGTGACGGTGCGGCTGGTGTCCGACGTGGCGGCGGTTACCCGCAATGCCGAAGGCCAGGTCATCGCCGGTTCGCTGAACGACGCCATCGAGGTGCGCGACGTCTGGACGTTCAGCCGCAACGTCGCCTCGCAAAGCCCCGACTGGCATCTCGAAGAAGCCGACGAAGGCTGATCCGGCCATGCCGGCAGGGGAAACGGCCGGCTTCGGCTTGGGGAATCACGCCATCGTGACCGACACGGCCCGGCGCATCATCGCGCTGGCCGGGCTTGCCTTGCTGGCCGCCTGCGGGCGCATCATTCCCGAAGCCCAGCCGCCCGGCGCGCTGCCGCCGCCGGTTGTCGCGCCTTCGCCGGCGCCATCCGTGCCGCCACCCCCGCCAAACGCGGTGGCGCTGGGCGTGCGGGCCGGCCCCGATGTGCTGACGCTGGGACTGACCCCGGCCACCGCCGCGCCAGCGCTGCTGTCGTTCCGCGAATCCTGCCCGCGCCTGACGGTGCGGCCGGACAATTCGCAACTGACCCAGCCCGCAGACTGGAAGCCCGCCTGCGAGGCGGCGGCGTCCTGGGCAACCGGTGACGCCGCGCGGTTCTTCACCGAGAATTTCGAGACCGCCGTGGTCGGCAACGGGCAGGCGTTCGTTACCGGCTATTACGAACCGGAAATCGCCGGAAGCCGCCTGCCGCAGCCGGGCTTTGCCGTGCCGGTCTATGGCGTCCCCACCGACCTTGTCCATGCCCGGCCCGGCGATGCGCCGGTAAAGCCTAACGGCCAGACGCCGTTCGGACGCTATGACGAGACCGGGCAGTTCGTGCCCTATTACGATCGCGCCCAGATCAACGGCGGTATTCTGGCCGGGCGCGGGCTGGAAATTGCCTGGGCCGCCGATCCGGTGGAGTTCTTCTTCCTGCAGGTGCAGGGCTCGGGCCGCTTGCGCGCACCCGACGGCAGCGTGATGCGGATCGGCTATGCCGCCGACAATGGCCAGAACTATACCGGCATCGGTATCGTCATGCGCGATCGTGGGTTGATCGGCACCGGGCCGGGGCAATATGCGGCATCGATGCAGGGGCTGATGCAGTACCTGCGCGATCACCCCGATGACGGCCGCGCGCTGATGAACGAGAACAAGTCGTGGGTGTTCTTCCGCGAACTGACCGGGGATGGTCCGGTGGGCGCGCTGGGCGTGCCGGTGCGCGCGCACGTCTCGCTGGCCACCGATCCGTTGTTCGTGCCGCTGGGTGCGCCGGTGTTCCTGAACCTGGACCGCACCGTGGCCAACGGGCTGTGGGTGGCGCAGGATACCGGCGGCGCGATCAAGGGCGCCAACCGCTTCGATTCGTTCTGGGGCGCGGGAGCGGATGCGCGCATGACCGCCGGCGGGATGAGCGGGCGCGGTCAGGCGCTGCTGTTGCTGCCGAAGGGCGCGCTGGCCCGGCTGGGCCGTTGAGCGGTGGCGGCGCGGGGTCGCGGGCTAAGCCCCGATGAGGCCGAACTGTGGGAGCGCGTGGCCCGCACCGTGCGTCCGCTGGAGCCGCGCCGCGCCATCTTGCGCAAGGTTGCCGATCCTGTCGCGGTAGCAGCCCCGCCGCCGTTGCCGCTCAAGCGCGTGAAGGGCCGCGTGCCTCCAGCGCCGCCCGCACCGCCACCGCCGCCTGCAGCGCCACGCCCGCTGGATCGCCACGGACTCGATTCGACCTGGGACCGACGGCTGGCCAAGGGCGTGCTGGAACCTGATTTCACGCTGGACCTGCACGGTGCCTCGCTGGACGCCGCGCACGCGCGGCTGGATCATGGCCTGACGCTGGCGGTCGCCCAGGGCGCGCGGGTGGTGCTGCTGGTTACCGGCCGTGCCCGGCCGCACGATCCGGCGGACCGGGCCAGCCGGCGCGGGGCGATCCGGGCCAAGTTCCTCGACTGGGTTGAGGCGGGGCCTCATGCTTCGCGGATTGCCGCGATCCGGCCGGCGCACCCCCGGCATGGTGGCGGCGGCGCGGTCTATATCGTGCTGCGCAAGGGGCGATAAGGCGCGCTCAAGGCGCGGAAAAGCGACAAACGAAAACCCCGGCAGGTTGGACCTGCCGGGGTTTCGCGTTTTCAGCCGAGGCCGGGATCAGTGGTGATCGTGGTCCTCGATCACCGGCAGGGTCTCGAACTGGTGGAACGGCGGCGGGCTGGACAGCGTCCATTCCAGCGTCGTCGCGCCTTCGCCCCAGTAGTTGCCGGCGGCCTTCTTGCCCATCGCGAAAGTGTACACGATGTTCACGGCCCAGATCAGCATCGAGGCGGCCATGATCTTGTAGCCGAGCGTGGCGACGGTGTTCCAGTGCTCATAAGCCGGGGCATAGTCGGGATAGCGGCGCGGCATACCCTGAAGGCCGAGGAAGTGCATCGGGAAGAAGATCAGGTTCACGCCGACGAAGAACACCGCGAAGTGCAGGTTGGCGAGGAACTCCGAGTGCATCTTGCCGCACATCTTCGGGAACCAGTAGTAGAACCCGGCGAACAGCGAGGTGACCGCACCCAGCGACAGCACGTAGTGGAAGTGACCGACGACGTAGTAGGTGTCCTGCAGGTTGTCGTCGATGCCGCCGTTGGCGAGCACGACGCCGGTGACGCCGCCGACGGTGAACAGGAAGATGAACCCGATCGCCCAGACCATCGGCGACTTGAATTCAAGGCTGCCGCCCCACATCGTCGCGATCCACGAGAAGATCTTGATGCCGGTGGGCACCGCGATGACCATGGTGGCGGCGGTGAAGTACATCTTGGTATCGACCGACATGCCGGTGGTGTACATGTGGTGTGCCCACACGACGAAGCCGACGACGCCGATGGCGACCATCGCGTAAGCCATGCCGAGGTAGCCGAACACCGGCTTCTTCGAGAAGGTGCTGATGATCTGGCTGATGATGCCGAAGCCCGGCAGGATCATGATGTACACTTCGGGGTGGCCGAAGAACCAGAACAGGTGCTGGAACAGGACGGGATCGCCGCCGCCGGCCGGATCGAAGAAGGTCGAGCCGAAGTTGCGATCGGTGATGAGCATGGTGATGGCGGCGGCCAGCACGGGCAGCGCCAGCAGCAGCAGGAACGCGGTGACCAGCACCGACCAAACGAACAGCGGCATCTTGTGCAGGGTCATCCCCGGCGCGCGCATGTTGAAGATGGTGGTGATGAAGTTGATCGCGCCCATGATCGAGCCGGCACCGGCAAGGTGCAGCGAGAAGATGGCGAAATCGACCGCCGGGCCTTGCGAACCGGTGGTGGACAACGGCGCGTAGGCGGTCCAGCCGATGCCGGCGCCCTGGCCGGTGCCGCCGGGCACGAACGCCGAAAGCAGCAGCGAGCAGCCGCCGGCGACGGTGAGCCAGAACGAGATGTTGTTCATGCGCGGGAACGCCATGTCCGGCGCGCCGATCATGATCGGAACGAACCAGTTGCCGAAGCCGCCGATGATGGCGGGCATGACCATGAAGAACACCATGATCAGGCCGTGCGCGGTGATCAGCACGTTCCACAGGTGGAGCTGCTGGTCGAAGCTGGCGTTGTGGATGCCCAGCAGCGCGGCGAACTTGTCGAGGTATTGAATCCCCGGATGTTCGAGTTCGAGGCGCATCATGCCCGAGATCGCGCCGCCGACAATGCCGAAGGTGATCGCGAAGATCAGGTAGAGGGTGCCGATGTCCTTGTGGTTGGTGGACATGAACCAGCGGGCGAAGAAGCCCGGCTTGTGATCGTGATCGGCATGACCATGCTCATCATGGTGAGCCTGGAAATGGTCGGCGGTGGTAGCCATCGTTGCGGACCTTGTCTCTGGTTAGGCTCAGGCGGCCGGGGCGGGAGCAGCGGCGGCCGGAGCGGCAGCAGCGGCGGGAGCGGCCGCAGCCGGGGCTGCGGCGGCGCCGTCGATCTTGGCGCCGGAGTGAGTCATCACCCAGGCGTTGAAGTGCGGGCGATCGAGCGCTTCGACCACGATCGGCATGTAGCCGTGGCGGGCGCCGCACAGTTCCGAGCACTGGCCGTAATAAACGCCGGGCTCCTTGATGAAGAGCACCTTCTCGTTGATGCGGCCGGGCACGGCGTCGAGCTTGAACCACAGCGACGGCACGGCGAACGAGTGGATCACGTCGGCACCGAACGTCTGCAGGCGGATCGGCTCACCGGCGGGGACGACCATACGGAAGTCGGCGGCAAGCTGGGCCGGTTCGCCGTTGGCGATGGCCTTTTCATCGGGCAGCATGTTCGAGATGACCTCGAACCCGCCATTGTCGGGATAGCCGTAGGTCCAGTACCACTGGTTGCCGGTGGCCTTGACCGTCAGCGCGTTGGCCGGGGCGGGCTTGTACTGCTTGGCGACGAGATCGAGCGAGTAAATCGCGACAAACGCCAGGATCAGCACCGGAACGCCGGTCCACACCACTTCGAGCAGCGTGTTGTGGCTGGTCTTCGACGGGGTGGGGTTCATGCGGCGGTTGAAGCGCAGGACGACGACAACCAGCAGCAGCAGCACGAACAGGCTGACCGCGCCGATCAGCGGCAGCAGGATGCTGTCGTGAATCCAGCGGGCGTACTGGCCGTTCGGCGAATACTGGGTCTGGAAGCCGATGCCGCCGGGGACGGGCATGCCCTTGCCCAGCGTGGGCTTCATGGGCGTGTAGCCGCCGGGCGCGACGGCGAAATGATCGCCCGAAGCGGCAGGCGCGGCGGCATCAGCCTGAGCCGGAGCGGCCGCGACGGTGGCTGCCGAGGTGGCTGCGGCAGGCGCGGCCTGGGCGGCCGAGGCTGCCGCCACACCCGCGAGAACTCCGAACGCCAGGCCTTTCAGGCTGCGACTGGACGCACGGACAAAATCGCCGAATTTCATCGTCTTCCTGCTTTCGCTTTGATTGCAAACCAGGATAATGCCTCCCGGTTCGCCCCCCTTTGATTCCTCAGGCGCAAATGCCCCTTCGGCGGGCCTATACGCCCGCTTGCGGGGCACCTCAAGCGCCTCTAGGGAAAAATTGACACGACGCAATGACGCTTCGCCAGAGCGTTGGCGCCAGTTTCGTTCGGGCCTGACGCCCGAGCCGTGAAAAATATTGTGAGAAAGTGCCCATACCATGCAGGAAGAAGACGTTCTCGCCGAGTTCCGTGCCAGCCACGCCTTGCTGGAAGGGCACTTCCTGCTCTCGTCCGGGCGGCATTCGGCGCATTACCTGCAGTGCGCGCGCGTGCTGATGGACCCGATGCGCGCCGGCCGGCTGGCCAGCGGGCTGGCCGCCAGGCTGCCGCGCGAGCTGCGCAAGGAAATCACCAAGGTGGTCTCGCCGGCGATGGGCGGGGTGATCATCGGCCATGAGATGGGTCGCGCGCTGGGCGTGGAGGCGATGTTCGTCGAGCGGCCGACCGGCACGTTCGAGCTGCGGCGCGGCTTTGCCCTGACCCCCGGCGACAAGGTGCTGATGGTGGAGGACGTGGTGACCACCGGCCTGTCCAGCCGCGAGGCGATCGTGGCGATCGAGGAAGCCGGCGGGCAGGTGGTTGCCGCCGCCGCGCTGGTGGATCGTTCGGGCGGCACCGTGGACCTGGGCGTGCCGTTCTTCCCGCTGATCGCGCTGAACTTCCCGACTTATGCGCCCGACGAGCTGCCGCCGCACCTGGCCGCCACCCCGGCGACGAAGCCGGGCAGCCGGGCGAAAGCCTGATGGCGGCGGGCCTTCCCGCAGGTCGGCTAAGGCTGGGCGTCAACATCGACCATGTCGCCACGATCCGCAACGCGCGCGGTGGCGACCATCCCGATCCGGTGCGCGCCGCACAGATCGTCGCGGCGGTGGGGGGCGACGGCATTACCGCGCACTTGCGCGAGGACCGGCGGCACATCCGCGACGAGGATCTGGCGCGCATCCAGGCGGCGACCAGCCTGCCGCTGAACTTCGAGATGGCGGCCACCGACGAGATGCTGGACATCGCGCTGCGCCACCGGCCGCACGCGGCGTGCATCGTGCCCGAGCGGCGCGAGGAGCGCACCACCGAAGGCG
>JAGWVC010000088.1 GCA_018971065.1 Sphingomonadales bacterium
GCGCTGGGGATCGGCGCGGGCGTGGTGCCGATGAGCGACGACGCGGTGCGCACGCAAGTGCTGACGGACGGCGGCTGGCTGGATTTCCAGCGCTATTTCGTGGGTGAGCAGTGTCGGCCGGTGGTCAGCGGATTTCGCTTCCAGGGGGCGGAGACGGCGCGGATGGCGCCGGGGCTGGCGGCGGCGCTGGCGCGCGACGATCTGGCGGCGGTGGTGCTGTGCCCGTCGAATCCGTACCTTTCGGTCGATCCGATGCTGGCGGTGCCGGGGGTGCGCGACGCTCTGCTGGCGTGCCGTGTCCCGCGAATCGCGGTGTCGCCGCTGATCGGCGGGCAGGCGGTGAAAGGGCCATTGGCGAAGCTGATCAGCGAGATCGCGCCGGGGGGGGCGGGCAACGGCCTCATTGCAAACCATTACGGGATGTTGCTGACCCATCTGGTGATAGACCGCAGTGACGATGACGACGCGGAAGCATTGCGAAGGCGCGGGCTTTCGGTCACCGTGACGGCGACCCTGATGCGCGAACCTGCGGATCGGGAGCGACTGGCGCGCGAGGTGCTGGCTGCAATCGGGATGGAATGATGACGGCGCAGAATCGGGAATTGACGCAGCGGTTGTTGACGATGCCGCTGGACGACCTGATGGCGGAGGCGCGCGCGCGGCGCGACAATCGCTTCGGCCCGCTGACCCCGCGCCGCATGACCTATTCGCGCAAGGTGTTCATTCCGTTGACCCGGCTGTGCGCCGATGTCTGCCATTATTGCACCTTTGCGACCACGCCGTCGCACCTGCCGGCGGCCTATCTGACCCCCGACGAAGTGCTGGAGATTGCCCGGGCCGGGGCGGCGCAGGGCTGCAAGGAGGCGCTGTTCACGCTGGGGGATGCGCCCGAGCGGCGGTATGAGGCAGCGCGCGCGTGGCTGGACGCGCAGGGGTTCGAATCGACCATCGCCTATGTGCGGCATTGCGCGGCGCTGGTGCTGAAGGAGACCGGGCTGCTGCCGCATGTCAACGCCGGCCTGATGGACGAGGCGGATTTCGCATCGTTCAAGCCGGTGGCGCCGTCGTGCGGGCTGATGCTGGAAAGCCTGTCCGACCGGCTGGGCGAGAAGGGCGGGCCGCATCATGGCTCGCCCGACAAGGTGCCGGCGGTGCGGCTGGAATCATTGGCGGCCGCCGGGCGCGCCAGGATGCCGGTGACGAGCGGGATTCTGGTGGGCATTGGCGAAACGGCGGAGGAGCGGATCGCGGCGCTGCTGGCGCTGCGTGACCTGCATGCCGCGCATGGCCACTTGCAGGAAGTGATCGTGCAGAACTTTGCTCCCAAGCCGGGGACGAAGATGGCGCAGGCGCCCGAGCTGACCGAGAGCGAGTTCTTGCGCGTGGTGGCGGCAGCGCGGGTGGTGCTGCCGGACGACGTGTCGGTGCAGGCACCGCCGAACCTGAACGACGAGCGGTTGAGCGAACTGATCGACTGCGGCATCGACGACTGGGGCGGGATTTCGCCGGTGACGATGGACCATGTGAACCCCGAGGCGCCGTGGCCGGAAGTGACGCGGCTGGCCGAGATTTGTGCTGCCAAGGGCCTGCCGCTGGTGGAGCGGCTGACCGCTTATCCGCGCTTCGTGCGCGATGCGTTCGGGCTGGCGGATGCGCCGGGCTGGATCGATCCGGCATTGGCGCCGCATGTGCTGAAGCTGTCGGACAGCGAGGGGCTGGGCCGCGATTCGGTGTGGACGCCGGGGGTGGCAGACCGGGCGCCGGGGCGCGTCGAGGCACCGCTGGGGGCGGTGTTCGCGGTTTCGGAATCGCGGGCGTTGCACCGCATTCTGGACAAGGCGGCGGGCGGCAACGAACTGTCCGAGGGCGAGATCGTCGCGCTGTTCGGCGCGCGCGAGGGGCAGGCGCAGGCGGTGATCGAGGCGGCCGATGCGCTGCGCCACGAGGCGATCGGCGACAACGTGACCTTCGTCATCAACCGGAATATCAACTATACCAACTACTGCACGCATACTTGTGCGTTTTGTGCGTTTTCCAAGTCCAGCTCGAAGGCGGGATTCCGCGACAAGCCGTATAACCTGTCGTTTGATGATGTGGCCGAGCAGGCGCGCGAGGCGGTGCGGCGCGGGGCGAGCGAAGTGTGCCTGCAGGGGGGCATCCATCCGAGCTATACTGGCGATACCTATCTGGGCATTCTGAAGGCGGTGAAGGCGGCGTGCCCGCAGTTGCACGTGCATGCATTCTCGCCGCTCGAGGCGTGGCAGGGGGCGACCACGCTGGGGATGACGTTGCACGACTACCTGGCGATGCTGCGCGACGAGGGCTTGGGCTCGCTGCCGGGGACGGCGGCGGAGATCCTCGACGACGAGGTGCGGGCGCGGATCTGCCCCGACAAGCTGACCACGCAACTGTGGCTGGACGTGGTGCGCAGCGCGCATGAGGTGGGGCTTAAGACCACCGCGACGGTGATGTATGGCCATTGCGAGACGCCGGAGCATTGGGCGCGGCATCTGTTGCGCATCCGCCATCTGCAGGCGGACACCGGCGGGTTCACCGAGTTCGTGCCGCTGCCGCTGATCCACATGGAATCGCCGATGTATCGCCGGGGCCAGTCGCGCAAGGGGCCGACCTGGCGCGAGGCGCTGATGATGCACGCGGTGGCGCGGATCGCGTTCCACGGTTCGATTCCTTCGATTCAGGCGAGCTGGGTGAAGCTGGGCATCGAGGGTGCGGCGGCGGCGCTGAAGGCGGGCTGCAACGACCTGGGCGGGGTGCTGATGAACGAATCGATCAGCCGCGCCGCCGGGGCCGCGCATGGACAGGAACTGACCGTGGCCGATCTGATCGGTGCGGCGGCGAGCGCGGGGCGCAGGTTGCGGCGGCGGACGACGTTGTATGCCGACATGGGGCCGGCGGAGCAGTGGCTGGAGCCGGTGGAGGCGTGATCGGGGGCCGTGGCGACCGGTGGGCGCCCTGCCGCAAGAGGCCGGTCAGGCGGCACGATGGACCCTGGAAGCGAAGCTGAACTTGTTCAAACGAGTTCAGGGTGACGATGATCCGTGATGAGGCTCCGGTTTCGTCCAGCTACCTTTTTGCGGGCGTGGCGGTTTTCATCGGTTCCTGCGGCGGGGTGTTGACGTCGAACTCGACGCCGAACAGGTTGCCTTCGACCCAGCGGACGATGCCCCACAGCGCGCGGTTGTCGGGCAGCAGGATGGTGACGACTTCGTTGAGCGCGGGCGCGGGGCCGCGCGTGGCGGCGCTGACCCCCTTGTCGGAGAAATCGCGGACCATGATGTCCTGGACGACGCCATCGGCGGCGACGAGCATCAGCCGCGTCAGCCCCGGTTTGCGGCTGGCGCGATAGACCGGGGTGGCCCGGAACTGGCCCTGTTTATGCACTCCCATGCGCGCCTCGTGGAATGGAACGGGCGCGAGCATGGCACGCGGCCCGTCAAGGTCCGGTCAACACGGCATATAGGGATGTTTCCGCATTACATGCCGTTGATCTGGTTCCACATCGCGTCGGGCATGGCGACATATTCGAGGTAGTGGCCGAACGCCTTGCGGCCGTCGAGGTAGAGGAAGTTCAGCGAATCCGGGCCGTTGTAGCGCTCGAACGCGACGGGCAGGTCCTGTTGATCGACGCGGGCGCGGAAATCGTCCCAATCCGCCACGCGCTGGCAGTGGTGGTGGAAGCGCATCGGCCCGCCGTTGGCCTGGGCATTGGCGTAGTGGCCGGTCTCGTCGATCTCGGGCTCGATCAGTTCGTACTGCTCACCATCGAGCCAGAACATGCAGATGCGCAGCTTGTGGCGCTTGGGGCCATCGGCGGTGTTCACCATCTGGTCGACCGGGATGATCGTCGGCCGGTTCTTCAGGCCGCGCGCCATGAACACGTCGATGCAGGCTTCGATGTCGTCGCAGACGTAGCCGATCTGGTAGGCCTTGCTCTCAAGCATTTGTTCTCTCCCTTAGCCTTCGCGAGCGACGTCGTAGCGGGACAGGTAGCGTTCGAACATCGGTTCGAGCTGGTCCATGCTGAGCCCGTATTGCGCCAGCTTGTATTCGTGCTTGCCGAACTTGCCCTGCGGGTTGTCGTCGAGCCAGCCCTGGATGCCGGCTTCGGCCTCGGGCGTCCATTCGTCGCCGAGCTGCTTGTAGAGCGCCTTCATCGTCTCGATCGGGCGGGTGACGAGATCAGCGTATTGCACGTCGATCACCTTGTCCTCGCCGTGTTTGTCGCGGAAATCCATGATGCGGTTGGCGTGTTCGGCGGCCTGCCACGGATAGTCCTGCGCCAGCCATTCGGTATCGACCTTGCCCATGTGGCCCATGTGGTTGAGCGAGATGATCGAGCACAGCGAGCCGGTGGCGGTGAACGGATCGCGGTGAGTCCAGATCACGCGGGCATCGGGATAGACCTGGAAGATGGTTTCCAGCCACAGCGAATGGCTGGGCTTCTTGACATTCCAGGTGCCGCCGGCGTTTTCCTGCAGCAGTTGCAGGAACTTCTTGTGGTATTCATAGGCGCTGGTCATGTCGCAACTGAAGATGAATTCCTTGTATTCCGGCAGCTTGCCCTTGGATTCGATCATCAGTGTCTTGAAATCGTGGCACATGAAGAACACGCACTCGTTCGGGTAGACCGCCGAGCCGCGATAGTACTTGCCCATGTCGGGATTGGCGGCGAGCATCGCCTTTTCCTGTTCGAGCCGGGCGAGGGCGCGCGGGTCTTTCGTCAGCAGCTCCTTCGAGGCGACGGGCGGCACCGGCTCGTCGATTTCCCAGGTCAGCGGTGAACGGCGCGCCGGGTCGGCGGCGATCAGGTTCGACATCAGCGTGGTGCCGGTGCGCGGCACGCCCATGACGAAGATGGGGCGTTCGATCTTGCGGGTGAGCAGTTCGGGATTCTGCTTCAGGTAATCCTCGACGCGGAGGCGGTTGGACAGCCAGTGCAGGATGTCGCCCCGGCAGCGGGCGACGCCGCCGTCGGTGTTCTGGCCGCGCGCGGTGCCGGCGTTGAAATCGTTGACGAGGACATCAAGGCCTTCGCGATAGGATTCGCCGCCGAAGTCGCTGAATCCGGTGGTGCGGACGGCTTCGTCGATGAGGGCGTCGACGTTCATCTGTTCAGGCATCGCGGATTCCTTTTCCCGACATTCAGGCAGCCGTGCGCGCGGCCGCGATTGGCGCGCAGGTAAGGCGTTCGGGCGGGGTCTTGGCAATCGGGGCGCTTGGTGCATTTGGGCCACAATTGCGAGTTCGGGCCATATTACCCTTTGGCGACCCGCAACTGCCGCTGGCGGAAATGGTTGGGGCTGATGCCGACGGCGCGGCGGAACGCGAAAGTGAAGCTGGACGGCGAAGCGAAGCCCATTGCGAAGGCCACGGCCTTGACGCTGTTGCCGGCCATCAACTGGCGCTTGGCGGCTTCCATGCGGCGCTGCTCGATATAGTCGCCGATCGAGCAGCCGCGACTGGTGCGGAAGCCGCGCGTGAGCTGGCGGACCGAGATGTTGCAGATGCCGGCCAGTTCGGCGAGGCCGGGGCCGCTGGCGGTGTCGGCCAGACGTTCATCGATCAGCCGTAGCCGCCACGAGGCGAGGCCGCCGGTGACGGGGCGTTCGTGGATTTCGCTGGCGAAGCGGCCGATCTCGATTCCAAGTTCGCCGGCGAGCAGGTCAAGCATGGTTTCGGCGGCAAGGCCGGGGTGGCGCACTTCCTCGGTCAGCCGGAACAGCAGCGCGCGGATGCGGGCGCTGGAAATGTCGAGCGTGGCGGCAAGGCGATGGTCGGTCCATTCGGGCTCGTGGCCGAGCAGCGCGGCGACCGGGCCGGGCGCAAGGTCGCAGGTGAGCGAGGCCTGACTGCCGGGTTCGCCGCGAAAGTGCAGGACTTCGCCCGGGGGGACCAGGAAGATGTCGCCGAGCCGCTCGAAGCGGTGGGGCCCCCAGTGGGCGAGGTAGCCGGCGCGGGCGTTGAGCGGGCGCGGGGTGAGGCAGAGGTTGATGTGATAGCTGTCGGCAGGGGCGGTGACATTGTCCTGGGCGAAGGGCATGTCGTAGCGCACGATCATGGCGCTGATCGTCGGGGTGGCGAGGCTGGCTTCGACCGTGCTGGTGGCGGGAGCGGGCGGGGCGACGGTCAGGGCGGTGCAATCCGGATTGTGTCCCTGATGGGACGTTGTGGCCGGATATGTACGCCGGCCACGGTTGCGGCGCAAGCGGTGCGGGCCGACACCTGCGGGCAAGGACGGCGGGGCCAGGTCTCGCCGACGGTTTTGTGCGCATACGGGAGAGGATTTGCGATGGCCAAGGGTCTGTTCGACTGCACGGGCAAGGTGACGCTGGTAACCGGCGGCAACGGCGGGATCGGTTTCGGGTTCGCGATGGGCGTGGCCAAGCAGGGCGGCGACATCGCCATCTGGGCGCGCAATGCCGAGAAGAACGCGGCGGCGAAGGCGGAACTGCTGGCGGCGGGCGCGGGCCGGGTCGAGACCTACATTGTCGATGTTTCGACCGAGGAAGCGATCGTTGCCGGCTATGAGCAGTTGATGAAGGACTTCGGCCGCATCGACTGCGTGTTCGCCAATTCGGGCGCATCGCCGCGCTACAACTCGGTTTTCGACATGCCGACCGAGCATTGGTACGAGTTCCAGAAGACGGCGATGCACGGCGCGTTCTTCACGCTGCGCGAAGGTGCGCGGCACATGAAGGCGCGGGCCGAGGCGGGCGAGCCGGGCGGCAGCCTGGTGGCGTGCGGTTCGGGCTCGCTGTACCAGGGCCTGCCGGGCAAGATGGAATATGCCGCGTCCAAGTGCGCGACCGAGGCGGTGATCCGCTGCCTGGCGGTGGAACTGGGCGAATTCGGCATCCGCGCCAATGTGGTGGCGCCCGGGCTGATCATCACCCCGATGATGGGCGACCCCAACGGGCCGGCCGCGCAGTACCTGCACCAGCAGTACGCCCCGCAGACGCCGGCGCGGCGGCTGGGTGCGCCCGAGGATTTCGAGGGCATCGGCGCGTACCTGTGCTCGGACGCGTCGTCGTTCATGACCGGCGAGACGGTCTATCTCGACGGCGGCTACAAGGTCCGTCCGTAAACACAAGAAAACCGGGAGAATTCGCGATGGAACTGCTGACCATTCACGGCGTCGGTGACGTGCGCCTCGATGACTATGCGCGCCCGGCCTGCGGGCCGGATGATGTCGTGGTGAAGATGAAGGCCGTGGGTATCTGCGGGTCCGATCTCTCCTACATCAAGGTCGGCGGCATCCCCACGCCCGGCACCAAGACCGCGCTGGGCCATGAAGGCGCGGGCGAGGTACTGGAAGTGGGCGGCAATGTCGGCGGCATCAGCGTGGGCGATCCGGTGATCATCAACCCGATGATGACGCCGTCGAACATCGGCAGCGGCGGGCCGGAAGGGTGCTTCACCCAGGAACTGCTGGTGCGTGCCGCCGAGGCGGGCACCAACATCCTGCCGATCCCCGAGGGCATCGGCTATGACGTGGCGGCGATGTGCGAGCCGCTGGCGGTGGCGATGCACGGCGTCAACCGCGCCGAAGTGAAGGCCGGCGACAAGGTGGTGGTGTTCGGCTGCGGGCCGATCGGCCTGGGCATGATCCTGTGGCTGGTCGATCGCGGCGTGACCGATGTGGTGGCGTTCGACCTGGCGCCCGAACGGCGCGAGCGCGCGCTGGCGCTGGGTGCGCGGGCGGCGCTCGATCCGCTGGCGGGCAGCCTTTACGACCAGCTTGGGCCGCTGCACGGCACCGGCGAATGCTATTTCCGGCCTTGCGTGAATACCGATGCGTGGATCGACGCGGCGGGGGCGCCGAACCTGCTGGCCGACGTGATCGCGGTGGCGCGGTTCCAGTGCCGTTATGTCGTCACCGCCGCCTACATGAAGCCGATCGAGTTTCCGGTGGGTCGGATGCTGACCAGCGAGATGACGCTGACGACGGCGGTGGGCTATCCCACCGAGATGCCCGAGGTGATTGCGGCTATGCCGCGCCTGAAGGACCGGATCGCCAGCATCATCAGCCATCACATGCCGTTCGCGGCGGTGCTGGACGGGCTGAAGGTGGCGGCGACACCGCAATCGGCCAAGGTGATGATCGAGTTCGGAGACGCATGATGGCCGACGCTCAACCGAAACTGGCCGACCTTGTCCGCTCGGGCGACGTGCAGACCGAGGCCGTCGAAATCACGCCGTTCGTGTTCATGTCGCGCGACATCTCGAACGCCTACCTCGTCACCACCGGTGCGGGCGACGTGCTGGTCAACACCGGGTTCATGACCGGGGCGGAGCGAACGAAGGCGCTGTTCGCGCCGCATCGCACCGGGCCGCTGGCGTTCATCATCCTGACGCAGAGCCATGCCGACCATTACGGCGGCGTGCCGGTGATGATCGAGGACGGCACCGAGATCATCGGCGGACCGAACTACAACGAAGCGCTGCATGACATGGATTACCTGCAGCCGTTTTTCGGCCAGCGCACGTTCAAGCTGTGGGGCAGCACGCTGAAGCGCGATACGCCGCAGCCCGCGGTGCCGAAGGTGAAGCCCGACATCCTGGTGGAGGAACGGCTGACGATCGACCTTGGCGGGCGGCGGTTCGAGCTGATCTCGGCGCCCGAGGGCGAGACCATCGACAACCTGGCGGTGTGGATGCCGCACGAGAAGGTGGTGTTCACCGGCAATCTGTGCGGGCCGGTGTGGCTGTCGATGCCGTTCCTGAACACGCTGCGCGGCGACAAGCCCCGGCTGGTGCGCAATTTCCTGAAATCGATGGAGACGGTGCGCGATCTGGGCGCGGAAGTGCTGATCACCGGGCATGGCGAGCCGGTATACGGGGCGGAGAAGATTCGGGCGGATTTCGACCGGATCATCGCCGCCGTGCGCTATATCCGCGATTATACGCTGGAGGGCATGAACGCGGGCAAGTCCGTGCATGAACTGATGCGCGGGTTCGCGTGGCCCGAGGGCATGGCAATCGGCGAGTTCCACGGCAAGGCGTCGTGGGCGGTGAAATCGATCTGGCGCGAATATTCGGGCTGGTTCCACTATGAGGACGGCACCACCGAACTGTACGGGGTGCCGCGCAGCAGCGTGAACGCCGACTTGTGCGAACTGGCCGGCGGGGCCGATCGGCTGGCCGAGCGGGCTGCTGCCAAGCTGGCCGCCGGACAGCCGCTGGAGGCGCTGCATCTGGTGGACATCGCGCTGGGAGCGGAGCCGGGGAACCGCGCGTCGCTGGCGGTGAAGAAGGGGGCGAGCGAGGCGCTGCTGGCGGCTTCGGGCGCGACCAACCTGTCCGAGACGATGTGGCTGCGGGCCGAGATCGCCGCGTGCGAGGCGGCGCTGGCGTAAGCGTTGCTTCAGGCCAGAACGGGGCTGGCCGTGCAGACCAGCGCGACCAGCTCCGCCTGGCCGCGCACGCCGAGTTTGGCGTAGAGCTTCTTGGTGTAGTTGCGCGCGGTTTCGATCGTCAGGCTCATGGCTTCCGCCGCTTCGGCGATCGACAGGCCGTCGCTGAGCGCGATGGCCAGTTCCGCCTCGCGCGGGGGCAGGCCGTGGAGTTGGGCGAGATGCGCGGCGCGCGCCGGCGAAGTGGGCAGCGGCAGGCGCACGAACGCCTGCATCGCGGGCTTGCGCAGGGTGAACACCGGAAAATCGCCAGGCGCGGAAAGCCGGGCCTCGATGCGCGGGTTTTCGCGCAGGGGTAGCGCCTGCGCCGGGGCGGCGGGGCTTTCGGCGTAAAGCGCGGCGGCGGCGGCGAGCGCGCGGTCGGCACGCGGGGTGCAGTCGCGCAGGCGTTCGCCGGGGCGCAGGCCGGGGAACAGCGCGGCCAGTGCGGGATCGGCGGCGATGACGCGGGCGTCGCGGTCGAACAGCAGCCAGGCGGTGCCGGTGCGCGCCAGCGCGGCGGATTCGAGCGCGCGTTCGATCATGTGGTTTTCGCTGCGGACGAGCAGGCGCACCGCCTCGGTGACATAAGGCGCGAGGTTGGAGAGCAGCGCGCTGTCGGTTGCGGTGCAGGGCGTGGCGCGGGCCAGCGCCATCCATGCGTCCAGCCCCGGTTCGGCCAGCAGGCGTACCACGCGCTGGTCGGCAATGCCGAGCAGGGCCATCTGGGCGAGATGGTCGGCGTGGTAGGCGGGATCGTGCTCGGTGAATTCGGCCGGGGCATAGACGCGGCCGGGGCGCAGCGCGTCGTAGTTGACCTTGTCGAGCGCGAGCAGTTCGGAGGTGCCGGTCTGGCGGGCGAGCGCGCGCAGGTCGCGTCCGGCGAAAAGCTGCGTGGCGGCGGCGTTGCCGCCTTCGCCGCGCCGGATATAGAGCGAGACATATTCGGCCTGGGTGCGGCGGCGCAGGCGTTCGAGAAAGGTGGCGAGCGGCGGCGATTGCGACAGGCCGGTGTAGAGCGGCAGCAGCAGGTCGGTTTCGTCGCGCGAGGTGAGGGCCATGCCTTCCCATATGGGAGGTGGGGGTGCGGGGGAAGGCGGAATGTGGCCTTGTTCAAATAGGCAACAGTGCTGATTAGTGATTGCCTGCCCTGGGCGGTAGGGGTAGACCGCGATCTTGCCGAAGGGCGGAAGGCAGGGGCATTATGGCTACAACCGCGAAACCGAACCGGCGCCCGCGCGATCCCGCGGCGACGCGCGAGGCGATCCTGGAGGCTTCCAGCCGGCTGCTGGCGAAGGACGGGCCTGAGGGCATCAGCCTGAGCCAGGTGGCGCACGCCGCCGAAGTGAATCGCGGCACCGCCTACCAGCATTTCGAGACGCGCGAGAACCTGATCCAGGCGACGGTGGACTGGGCTTCCGACAAGCTGTTCCGCGCCGCGTTCGGCGATCCGGAAACGCTGGGCGAGCGGCAGGTGGAGCAGGTCGATACGATGGACCTGACCGAGCGCATCGCGGTGTTCGCGATGGCCAACCCGGAACTGTGCAGGGTGTGGCTGATGCAGGTGATCGGCGCGCCCGATCCGTCGAAGGACATGTTCTGGCGCGAATACCAGGGATCGTTCCAGCGGTTTGCCGACAGCGAGCTGGCGACGCCGGGGATCGACACGGAGGTGCTGTCGGTGATGATGCTGGCGGGGCTGTTCCTGTGGCCGATGTGGGCGCAGGCCCATGCCGACGATCCCGCGACGCGCACCGGGCTGGCGAAGCGCTTCGCACGCGAATGCCTGCGGATGTCGTTGCACGGCACGATGAAGCCCGAGCGGTTTCCCGAACTGGTGCGCGATCTGGCGAGCGGCCAGATGGACGGAGAAGTATCGTGATGATCGCCGGTGCGCTTGCCAAGCGGGCGACAATTGGCTTTTGACGGAAGTTGAGCGGCGGCGCGCGTGAGGCGCGCGGCCGGAACGGCATGTACCTGGAATGGAGTGAACCCGATGTTCAAGGCGATCCTGATCGAGAAGGCCGAAGGCGGCCAGTCCGTTGCGCTGAAGGAACTGGACGAATCGCAGCTGCCCGAAGGCGACGTCACCATCGACGTCCATTATTCGACCATCAACTACAAGGACGGCCTGGCCATCACCGGCGCTGGCCCGGTGGTGCGGCGCTGGCCGATGGTTCCGGGCATCGACCTGACCGGCACCGTTGCCGAATCGAGCTATGACGAGTTCAAGCCCGGCGACACCGTGCTGCTGAACGGCTGGGGCGTGGGCGAGGTTCACTGGGGCGGCCTGGCCACCAAGGCGCGCCTGAACGGCGACTGGCTGATCAAGCTGCCCGCCGGCTTCACCGAGCAGCAGGCGATGGCGATCGGCACCGCCGGCTACACCGCGTCGCTGTCGGTGGACGCGCTGGTCAACGCCGGTGTCACCCCCGAAATGGGGCCGATCCTGGTGACCGGCACGCCGGGTGGCGTGGGTTCGGTGGCGACGGCGCTGCTGTCGAAGGCCGGCTATACCGTGGTCGCGTCGTATGGCGAGGAATCCGAAAAGGAATACCTGACCCGGCTGGGTGCCAGCGAGTTCGTGCATCGCGACACGCTGTCCGGCCCGGGCAAGCCGCTGCAGAAGGAGCTTTATGCGGGCGTGATCGATTCGGTCGGTTCGCACACGCTGGTCAACGCGATCGCGCAGACCAAGTACCGCGGCTTCGTCACCGCGTGCGGTCTGGCGCAGGGCGCCGACCTGCCGGGCACCGTCATGCCGATCATCCTGCGCGGCGTGTCGATCCTGGGCATCGATTCGGTGATGTGCCCGAAGGGGCCGCGCATGGCCGCCTGGGCACGGCTGGACCGCGACCTTGACCGGGCGCTGATCGCCGAGATCGGCAACGAGGTCAGCCTGGAAGGCGCGCTGCAGGCCGGTGCCGACATCGTGGCCGGCAAGATTCGCGGGCGCGTGCTGGTCGACGTTCGCCGCTGATGCAATGAGGCAGGCGGGTGGCGGGGATTGCCCCGCACCCGCCGCCATTCGGGAGAGGTGCGATGGCAGAGCATGGCGTGAACGAAAGCGCGACGCTGGACCTGAGCGACGTCGATCATCGCGTCGGCAAGCTGGTCGGCGGCGGGCAGTTGTGGGAGCCTTGCGCGAAGTCCGACATCCGTCGCTGGGTGATGGCGATGGACTATGTCAACCCGCTGCACTTCGACCAGGAATTCGCCGCGCAGACGAAGTGGGGCGACCTGATCGCGCCGCAATCGATGGCGGTGGCACTGGATTACGGGCACGGCTGCCAGCCGGCCTGCGTCGGCAAGATCCCCGGCTCGCACCTGATCTTCGGGGGCGAGGAGTGGTGGTGGTACGGCACGCCGATCCGCCCCGGTGACAAGCTGTTCCAGGAACGGCGCTTCCACGACTACAAGGTGACTGATACCAAGTTTGCCGGGCCGACGATGTTCTCGCGCGGGGATACGATCCACCGCAACCAGAGTGGCGCGTTGATCGCCAAGGCACGCTCGACCGCGATCCGCTATCTGGCCGAGGAGGCCGAGAAGCGTGGCATGTACGACGCGACGCGGGGCGAGAAGAAGCGCTGGACGCGGGCCGAGATCGCCGCGATCGATGCGGCGCGCCATGACTGGCTGATGTCGAACCGCGAGGGCCGGTCGCCGCACTGGGAAGAGGTGAAGATCGGCGACAGGCTGCCGCGCCGGGTGATCGGGCCGCATTCGATCGCCAGTTTCACCACCGAGTATCGCGCGTTCGTGTTCAACATCTGGGGCACATTCCACTGGACGGCGCCCGCCGGGGTGGTCGATCCGTGGATCAACCAGGACCCGGGCTGGGTCGATGGCTTCGGGTTCGACGAGGCGCTGGCGCTGGTCGATCCGCGCGCGCGGGACGGGCTCTATGTCGGGCCGTCGCGCGGTCATATCGACGATTCCTATGCCAGCGAAGTCGGGATGAGCCGCGCCTATGGCTACGGCGCCACGATGGCGGCGTGGAACACCGATTACCTGGCGATGTGGGCCGGGCATGACGGCATGGTGCGCCACGCCAAGTCCGACTTCCGCTCGCCCGCGTTCGAGGGTGACGTGACCTGGTTCGACGGCGAGGTGATCGACAAGATCGAGAAGTCGGAGTGGGGATTCCCGGTGGTGCAGGTACGCGTGACGATGACCGACCAGGACGGGAACAAGGTGGTGGTATCCACCAATGAAGTCGAACTTCCTTACTGAAGCGGCTAACAGGAAACGGAAATTACCATCATGGTGGCAGGCGTAGAGATCGTCGGTGGAATGTCGATTGCACGGGGTATCCCGCTTGCCGAGGAGGAGGGCCTGGGGGCGCTGACGCTGGCGGGGTATATCCGCGAGATCTGCGAACGCTATCCCGACAACGAGTGCGCGGTGCTGCACCTGCCCGATCGCACGATCCGCTGGACCTATCGCGACCTGTGGGCGCGGACGCTGGCAACCGCGAAGGCGCTGGTGGCCTGCGGGATCGACAAGGGCGCGCGCGTCGGCGTGCAGTGCTCGAACCGGCCGGAATACCTGGCCAGTGTGTTCGGCGTGGCCCTGGCGGGCGGGGTGCCGACGCCGATCAGCACGTTCTTCACGCCGACCGAAATGGACGAGGTGCTGCGCATCTCGGGCGTTTCGGGGCTGCTGATGGAGCGGCGGCTGCTGAAGAAGGACTATGCCGGGATGCTGGCCGGGCTGGAACCGGCGGTGCTGTCGGCCACTCCCGGTGCGATCGTCAGCGAGGCCTATCCGTTCCTGCGGTTCGCCGCGATCCTCGACGAGGATGAGGGACTGGGCGCGATCGAGGGCTGGGCGACGTTCGTGGCGCGCGGGGCCGGGGTTTCGGACGAACTGGTGGCGGCGCGGGCCGGGCAGGTATCGCCGGCGGACCCGGGCATCCTGCTGTTCTCGTCGGGCTCGACCGGCAAGGTGAAGGGCATCGTCTCGGCCAACCGCGCCGCCTGCCTGCAATTGTGGCGCTGGCCGAAGTGGTATGACCTGCACGAGCCGGCGCGGGTGTGGGGCGCCAACGGGTTCTTCTGGTCGGGCAATTTCGGCCAGTGCATCGGCGGGGCGCTGACGCGCGGCGGGTGCCTGATCCTGCAACGCGCGTTCGATCCGGCAGAGGCGTTGCGGCTGATGCAGCGCGAGAAGGCGACGATGCCGATCGCCTGGCCGCACCAGTGGGCGCAACTGACGGCGGCGGAAAACTATGCCGAAGTCGATCTGTCGAGCCTGAAATACGTGGACAAGCTGACGCCGCTGGCCAGCCATCCGACCGTACATTCGACCTGGCGCCAGCCCGATGCGGCCTATGGCAACACCGAGACGTTCACGCTGATCTCGGTGTTCCCGTCGGGCACGCCGCTGGAGCTGATGGACGGCAATCACGGCATTCCCACGGCGGGCTCGATCATCAAGATCGTCGATCCGCTGACCGGGGTGACGGTGCCGGTGGGCGAGCGCGGCGAGATTGCCGTGAAGGGGCCGACGCTGATGATGGGCTATCTGGGCATTCCGCTGGACCAGAGCGTGGATGAGGACGGGTTCCTGCGCACGTCGGACGGCGGGTTCCTCGATGCCGAGGGGCGGTTGCACTGGGAAGGGCGGCTGAACGACATCATCAAGACCGGCGGTGCCAACGTGTCGCCGCTGGAGATCGACGACGTGATTCGCGCCTGCCCGGGCGTGAAGGTTTCGCAGACGGTGGGCGTGCCCGACGAACTGCTGGGCGAACTGGTGGTGGCCTGCATCGTCCGTCACGCCGGCGCGACGGTGAGCGAGGACGAGATCAAGGCGTTCGCGAAGCAGAAGCTGGCAAGCTACAAGGTGCCGCGCCGGGTGCTGTTCGTGGCCGAGGACGAGCTGAAGACCACCGGCACCGCGAAGATCAAGACCGCCGACTTGCGCAAGCTGGCGTCGGAACTGCTGAAGGCCGAAGCGGCGGGCTGACGCCACTTCAGTTGCTGCCGACGATCATGCCCGATGGCGGGGCGGTTTCCACCTGCCAGCGGTCGTGCGCGGCGCGGGTGCGTTCGGCGGCGTTGTCGTACCAGGTGGCATTGCCGACCAGCGCCTTGAAATCGAACTGGTTGGAGGTGCGGATTTCGAGCACTTCGACGCCGTTGGCGCCGGGCGTGTAGGCATAGGGCACGTCGGTGCCGATGAAGAAGCCGTCACCGGGGCCAAGCTCCTCCTCGCCCATCCGCAGCGATCCGGCGATGATGAAATAGGCGCAATCGGCCGAATGCGAGTGGCGGGGGAGCGCATAGCCGCTCTTGAACCACACGTAAGTGAGCGACAGGCCCGGCCGCGAGAACAGCAGGCTGACCCGGGCGCCATCCAGCATTCCGGCGTCCATCAGCGCGGCCATGCCGGCCAGCGTGGTCGCGTCGGGCGCGGCGTCGTTGGTCATCACCCCGGCGTTGGCATAGTCGAGCGCATCGATGGCGCGGAACAGGGTGAAGGGCAGGCCGATGCTGTCCTTCACGGTGCTGCGGGGGCGGGCGGGGCGGTCGGTCTGGGTCATGGCGGGCTCTCTTTCCGGGGCGGCGGTGGTGCAGGTATCGGCGGGCTTCATATATGCTGGATTATAGTCAGCATTGCTATTATATGCGCGCCGATGGAAGACAACATCGGGACGATGGTGGCGCAAGTGGCCCGGCTGATGCGCCGGGCGTTCGACGAGCGAGCCAGGGAGATTGGCGTGACACGGCCGCAGTGGCAAGTGTTGAGCCTGCTGGGCCGCCATGCCGGCATCAACCAGGGTGGGCTGGCGGATATCCTGGAAGTGGAGCCGATCACGCTGGGGCGGATGATCGACCGCCTGCAGGAAGCCGAACTGGTCGAGCGCCGCGCCGATCCGGCCGATCGCCGGGCCTGGCGGCTGTTCCTGACGCCGAAGGGTGATGAACTGATGCGGCTGCTGCAGCCGCACGCGCAGGAAACCATCGCGGCGATGCTGGAAGGCATGGACGAAGGCGCGCGAACCCAGTTGCGGACCAGTCTGGACCGGATGCGGGCGAACCTGTCGCGGCGTGGCGGTGCCGATCATGCCTCGCCTGGCGGCGAGACCGCCGATGGCTGACCCCCGCAGGCTGGGCGGGGGCAGACGAATTGCGGAACCGGGCCCCCATATCGGCGGGGCTTGCGATGTCCGGCGCTAGGGGAACCGCGCTGGCGGCGCAGGCGGCCGACCTGCCGCTGTTGCCGACCCGGAACCGGCCGCTGCTGCTGGCGGCGGTGATGATGGTGTCGATGTGCCAGTTCTTCGATGCCACCATCGCCAACGTGGCGTTGCCGCACATGCGCGCGGCGCTGGGGGCCAGCCCGGAATCGATCTCGTGGGTGCTGACCAGCTTCATCAT
>JAGWVC010000089.1 GCA_018971065.1 Sphingomonadales bacterium
CAGCCGCTTGCCCGCCTGGAATTGCGCGTGGCCACCGACGTCATTCTCACCCGGCTTGCGAATCTTCGGCTCGATCCGTCCCGTCCGCCCCCGGCAATCCAGGGCGCCTCGTTCCGCAGCCCGGCAGCGCTGCACGTGCTGTTCGATCCCGCCTGACGGCAACGTCGGCCCACCCGGCCAGGTCATCGGAAAAACCGAAGATGGTCATAACAAGATTGCCCGTTTCCGAATGGGTCAGTGCGCGTTAGCCCGTTCGGCATTGCCGCAATCAAGGCGATCGAGGGAGAGAACACCGTGGCTGACAGCCTGCTCGAGGAAAAGGCACCGATCGCCTGGGTCAGGGCATCCGAAGAGGACAAGCGCCGGGTCGACGAGCTGCGATCGCACACGCTGTGGGAAACCATCGTCGCGGGTGCGGCGATCGATCCGGGCAAGGCCGCGCTGGTCGGCGCCGATGACGAGGGCCGCATCCAGCGGCTGACTTATGCCGAACTGATCACGCGCATCCGGCACTTCTCGGCGGGCCTCGCCAGCATCGGCGTGCAGCGCGGCGACCGCGTGGTGCTGTGGATGACCAACCGCATGGAATGGATCGTGAGTTGCTTCGCCGCCGCGCGCATCGGCGCCGCCACCGTGCCGATCAACACCTTCCTGAAACCGCCGGAGGTGAAATACTGCATCGCCCAGTCCGGCGCGCGCCACCTGATCATGCTGGACAGCTTCCGCAAGCTGGACATGCCGGCGGTTCTGGCCGAAATCTGCCCCGCATTCGGCGACACCACAGCGCCCGGCGCACTTTTCTCGGCCGAACTACCGGACTTGCGCAACGTGGTGATGTTCAGCCGCACCGGCACGCGCCAGCCGGGCGCTTTCGACTGGGACGGACTGGAAGCGGTGGGCCGGGAAAACCGGGACGGCTGGCTCGACGTGGCCGACCGCATGGCCGAAGCGGTGACCCCGCAAGACCTGCACATGGTCAAATACACCTCGGGCAGCACCGGTTTCCCCAAAGGGGTGATGCTGTTGCAGGGCGGCTGGGTGGCGGCCGGGTTCAACCATTCCGAACGCATCGGCATGACCGGCAACGACGTCTACTTCTCGATGATGCCGTTCTTCCACGCCGGTGGCAGCCTTTACGGGCAGATGAGCATGTTGCCGCGCGGCGGCACGCTGGTGTTCACCGAGGCGTTCAGCGTCGAGCAGGCGCTGGACCTCGTGCAAAGCGAGCAGGCGACGATCCTGGTGACGACGCTGGGCAAGGAAGTGGTGCTGGCGGCCTATGAGAAAGGCATCACCTTCCCGCATGTCTGGCTGGGCCACCAGTTCAACGAGGCGGCGAAAGTGGTGCAGCCCAATGCCCGCTTCTCGTTCTCGCCGTTCGGGCTGACCGAAACCTATGGCCCGGCCTGCATTACCGGGCCGGATGATCCGGAGGACAAGCGGCTGACCACCTGCGGGCGGCCGCTGCCCGGCAACGATATTCGCGTCGTCGATCCCGCCACCGGCAAGGACCTCGGCCCCGGCGAGATCGGCGAGGCGTGGATTCGCGGCAACATCATGCCCGCGTACTGGAACAAGCCCGAGGAAAGCGCGCGCGCCATCGACGCCGAGGGCTGGCTGCACAGCGAGGACCTGATCAGCATCGATGCCGAAGGCTTCGTCACCTATCGCGGCCGGCTGAAGCTGATGGCCAAGGTCGGCGGCGAGAACGTCAGCCTGGAGGAAGTGGAAAAGGTCGTCGCCGAGCACGAGGCGATCACCCATTGCGCCGCCGTCAGCGTCGCCTGCCCGCGCAAGGTCGAGGCGGTGCGCATCTACGTTATGGCGCGGAGCGACATGGCGGTGGAGGCGGAGGCGCTGCGTGCCTGGCTCAAGCCGCGCCTGGCGCATTTCAAGCTGCCGCGCGACATCGTCTTCGTCGATGACCTGCCGCGCCTCGGCAACGGCAAGCTCAACCGCATGGTGCTGTCGCAATGGGCCAGGGAGGAACTGGCGGCATGACCTGCGGCGCTATCGACGAGACCCCCGACGACCACGCGGTCTTCGCGCATTTCCCCGACGTGAAGATCGATCACGACAACATCGCGCATTATCGCGGGCTGATGGCGGGACGGTTCCTGCTGAACCGTTGCGACGATTGCGGCACCTGGATCTATCCGCACCGGCCGCTGTGCCCCGAATGCTGGTCGTGGAACGTGACGCCGACCGAGACCAGCGGCAAGGGCCGGTTGCAGATGTTCACGGTGATCTATCAGTCGCGCGATCCCGACAACCCGATCCACGAACCGGTTCCGGCCTCGGCGGTCGCCCTCGCCGAACAGCCGGGGCTGCACTATCTGGCGCGGGTGGTGAACTGCCCGCCCGAACGATTGTACCACGACATGCCGCTGGCGCTGACCTGGATCGATGTGGACGGCCGCAAGTGGCCTGCGTTCGAACCGGCGCGCAGCGAGGGAGACACCGCCCGTGGCTAGGAATCCGCTTCGGGACAAGGTCGCCATCGTCGGTGTCGGCTCCACCGCCTACAGCCGCGACCTGGGTCGCAGCGAACTGGGCATCGGGCTTGAAGCCGCCGTCAACGCGATCCGCGACGCCGGGATCGACAAGCAGGACATCGACGGCATCTGCGGTTCGGGCATGACCCCGCTGGCGATGGGCGGCGCCGGCTTCCTCAGCCTCCAGGGCGCGCTTGGCATCGATGAATGCACCTGGGTGAAGAACGGCTGGCTCGGCTCGGCGCTGGTCTATGCGGTGGAGGCGGTGTTCTCCGGCCTGACGGATACGGTGCTGCTGGTGCAGACCAACATGCGCACGGTGACGATGTCGCGCGCCGCCACGCGCGATCCGTTTCGCGCCCGCGCGGCGCAGTATTCGGACGTGGGTGGTGATGTCGGCCTCGCCGATTTCTCCAAGCGCTGGTTCCACTCGGGTGAGCCTTACGCCGCCGTAATGCAGCGTTATTGCCACGATTTCGGCGTCAACGGCGACGCCTTCGGGCTGATGGCGGTCAACAACCGCTCGCACGGCAGCCGCAACCCGCACGCGGCGATGCGTCATCCGCTGACGCTGGAAGACTACTACCAGTCGCGCCCGATCTGGGAGCCGATGCGCATGGCCGACATGGACCTGCCGGTAGACTGTGGCGAAGCGCTGGTCATCACCACCGCCGAGCGCGCGCGCGATCTGCCCAACCGGCCGGTGCTGGTCCACGCCATGTCGCTGGGCGCGACGCGGGTGGGGGAATTCTACGAGAACTTCCCCGGCTGGACCAGCAACGCGCTGTGGGTGGGGATGCAGGGCCTGCGCGAACGCAGCGACATCGCGCTGACCGACGCCGACCTGTTCTATCCCTACGACGGCTATACCGTCGATGCCGTCGCGGTCACCGAAGCGGCCGGCTGGTGCAAGCCCGGCGAGGCGGGCGACCTGTTCAGATCGGCGTGGGACCCGGTGCAGGACATCATGCGCCTGAACGGCCGAACGCTGGTCACCCCCAACGGCGGCGGGCTGGCGCTGGGCCGGGCGGGCGGCGCCAACCTTTATGCCGATGCGGTGCGGCGCCTGCGCGGCGACGTGGTGGCGCCGGGCGAGATCACGCCCGAAACCGCGCTGGTCGGGATCGGCAGCTTCTTCCACGATCCGGCAATGGTCATGTTCCGGTCCGACGCGTGAACCGACAAGGAGACAGCATGTTCAAGGCGTATCTGGTCGAAGGCGGCAGTCCTTATGTCTGCACGCTGAAGCCGCTTGACGACACGGCCCTTCCCGAAGCCGACGTGACCGTCGCGGTCGAATATTCGACCCTCAACTACAAGGATGCGCTGGCGCTGACCGGCCGCAGCCCGATCGCGCGCAAGCTGCCGCTGGTGCCCGGCATCGACTTTGCCGGCACCGTGGAACGCAGCGACGATCCCCGCTTCCGGCCCGGCGACGCCGTGGTGCTGACCGGGTTCGGCGTGGGCGAGACATACTGGGGCGGCCTGTCGCAACGCGCGCGGGTGCCGGGCGACTGGCTGATCAGGCTGCCGGATGGCATGTCCACCGCCTATGCGATGGCCTTCGGCACCGCCGGCTTCACCGCGATGCTGGCGGTGCTGGCGATCGAGAAGCACGGCATTCGCCCCGAACATGGCCCGGTGCTGGTGACCGGCGCGGGCGGCGGGGTGGGCGGCATTGCCATCCACCTGCTCAGCCGCCTCGGCTACACCGTCGCCGCCGCGACCGGCCGGCCCGAGCAGGCCGATTACCTGCGCAGCCTTGGCGCATCCGAGATTGTCGATCGTGCCAGCCTGTCCGCACCGGGCAAGCCGCTGGCCAGGGCCACCTGGGCCGCCGCCATTGACAACGCCGGCAGCCACATCCTGGCCAACTGCTGCGCCGCCACCAAGGATGACGGCATCGTCGTTGCCTGTGGGCTGGCACAGGGCATGGACTTTCCCGGCAGCGTGGCGCCGTTCATCCTGCGCGGCATCACCCTGGCCGGCATCAACAGCGTCAACCGCAGCCGCGAGCAGCGCGAGGAAGTGTGGACCCGGCTTCAGCAGCTTGCCGATCCGGCGGTGATCGCAGCGATGATCGAAACCATCGGGCTGACCGAGGCGATGGACCACGCCGGGCCGCTGCTTGACGGACAGGTGCTGGGTCGGCTGGTGGTCGATACCGCCTGCTGAAAGGAAGGCCCATGCAGACCTGCGACAAGGCCATCTTCATCGCCGGAGGTACCGACCTGTCGCGCAACGGTGCCGGCTTCGACGGCTGGCTCACCACGATGGGCGGTATCGCGCGGGCGCCGTAACCGGGCGCGATAGCGCTTGATCGGCACTCCCCCGGTCTTCAAGCTGTAACGGATAGCAACAGCGTTGTCCGCGCGGGGGTGATGCCCGGCAGCGGGTTCGAAGGGACAGGATGCCGGCAACCACGCGCCCGCGCGAAACGCCACCGGGCGAGCATGTCGGCCTGGCCGGCAGGCGGCGCGGTTTCGCGGTGCTGTCGCTGACCACGGGAACCATCGTCACCACCGTCGCCGGTTCGATGGTCAATATCGCGCTGCCGTCGATCGCGCGGGAATTCAGGGTCTCGTCGGCGGCAACGGTGCTGGTCGTCACCGTCTATCAACTGGTGCTGATGATGGCGCTGCTGCCGCTTTCGGCACTGGGCAACCGCTTTGGCCACCGCACAATCTACCAGCGCGGGCTGATCGTGTTCGTCAGCGCGACACTGCTCAGCTTCCTTGCCCGCAGCCTGCCGTTCCTGCTGGCGGTGCGCGCGCTGCAGGCATTGGGCGCGGCGGCGGCGATGAGCGTGTCCTCGGCGCTGATCCGCGAGGCCTATCCCGCTAACCGGCTGGGGCGTGGGCTGAGCCTCAACACGATGATGGCGGCCGGTTTCGCGACGCTGGCGCCCAGCCTTGGCGGGGCGCTGCTGGCAGTGGCGCGCTGGCCGTGGCTGTTCGCGGCACTGGTGCCGTTCGGCGTGATCTCAATCATCGCCGGGCGGCGATCACTGCCCGATCCGGTGATCCATCATGCCCGCTACGATATGCGCGGCGCGGCGCTGTGCGCGCTGACCTTCGGGCTGGCGGTGACGGGGCTTGAACTGGCCATGCACGGCGGCGTTGCCCCGGCGGCGGCGGCGCTGATCGCGGCGGGGCTGGGCATGGGCGTGGTGTTCGTTCGGCGGGAACTTCGGCTGGAGCAGCCGATGCTGCCGGTTGACCTGCTGCGCGCGCCGGCCATCGCCATGCCGGTCACCGGGCTGTTCGCGGCCTACCTGGGTTCGATGATCATGCTGGTCAACCTGCCGTTCCGGCTGCAGCAGGGCCTGCACCTTTCACCGGCCGCCGCCGGCGTGGTGATGGCGGCCTGGCCCTCCACCTCGATGATCGTGGCCCCGACCGCCGGCCTGCTATCCGATCGCTACCCGGCGGCGGCGCTGGGCGCGCTCGGCATGGGCATTGCCTCGGCCGGGCTGGTCGCGCTGGCGTTCCTGCCCGCCGCGCCCGGCCAGATCGACCTGATGTGGCGGGTGCTGCTGTGCGGCGTGGGGTTCGGTTTCTTCTTCTCGCCCAATTCCCGGCAGATCATCGGCGCGGCGCCACGCCCCAGAATGGCGGCGGCCGGGGCGCTGACGACGACGACGCGCGGCGCCGGCCAGACGCTGGGCGCGTCGATCGCCGGTGCCGTGCTGGCGCTGGGCATCGGCAACGGCCCTGCCGCCAGCCTGCTTGCCGCCGGCCTGGCGGCGACGGCAGGCCTGTGCTGCGTGCTGACCTTGCGCCGCCGCTAGCCCCTACCGACCCACCCGGCGGAACACCGGCACCGACGCGTTGGCGGCGGGCTGCCAGTCGATCGCCACGGCATCGCCGATCGCCACCGCGTCCACATCGGCATCGACCAGCACCGAAACCAGCCGCACGCCGGGCGCATCGGCGAATTCCACCAGCGTCGGCATCCGCCAGCGCGGCGGCGCGTCCCTGTCCGCACCGGGAACCGGCAGCACGGTGAAGGAAAACACCCGCGCCTGTCCGGGCGGCACCCATTCCACCGGCTGCGCGCGGCATCGCGGGCAGAACGGCCCGGCCGGCCAACGGAACGTGCCACACGCGGTGCAGCGCGGCATCACCACGCGCCCTTCGGTGCCGGCCTGCCAGAACGGCTCGCTCCACGCGTCCATCGCCACTTCCAGCGCGGCATAGTCGGGGCAGAACGAAATCCGCGTCATCGCCAGTTCCTCAGGATCGCGGCGGTCATCGGCGTCGGCGCCGGTCCGCCGGTGATCAGCGCGGTGCGTGCGCCCGCCACCTGATTGACGGCGGTGCCGCGCATCTGCTCGACCGCCTCGTATATGTGAGTCATGCCGACGACATAGGCATCCGACAGGTTGCCGCCGTGCGGGTTCACGGGGATCGCCCCGCCCATGCGGATCGCCCCGCTCTCCACGAACGGCCCGCCCTCGCCGCGCCGGCAGAAGCCGAAATCTTCCAGTGCCATAAGCACCAAAGGCGAGAAATGGTCGTAGATCAGCGCCACGTCGATGTCCGCCGGGCCGATGCCGGTGGTTTCGTAGAGGCGCTTCGCCACCGGCAAGCCACCGGCGGAAACGAACGCGTCGGCCTCCTGCTGGAACCCGAAGAACGCCCGCCCCCAGTCCGATGTGCCCACTTGCGCCCCACCGGCGATGTACACCGGCTGCTGCGGCCCATCTTCGGCCCGCTCCGCCGCCTGCACCACGAAGGCCAGCGCGCCATCGGTTTCGAGGCAGAAGTCCAGCCGGCACAGCGGGTCAGCCAGCATCGGCGATGCCATGTACTCGTCCAGTGTCAGCGGCTTGCGGCGGAACGCGCGCTCGCGCGTCGCGGCATTCAACCGCGAGTTGATCACCACCTCGCCGAACGCCTCGCGCCGGGTGCCGAACTCGTGCATGTGCCGCCGCGCCTGCAACGCCATCGCCTGCCCCGGCCCGTTCAGCCCGGCAATGCGCTGGAACACGTTGTCGGGCGTTGTCCCGAAGCTGCCCAGCACCTGCCCCAGCCGGCGCCCCACCTGCTGCATCCCGCCGATGCAGACGATGTTCCTGGCACGGCCGGTCTCGATGCCCATTGCCGCCAGATCGAGCATCCCGGCCAGGCCGCTGCCCATGCTGGATACGCAGTGCGAAAACGTGACGTTCTTCAGCGCCAGCGTCTCGATCAGCAGCGCGGTGTCGAAGCCCGAGGCGAAGAACGCCAGCCCGTCCACCTCGTCCAGGGTGATCCCGGCATCGGCGACGGCGGCCATCACCGCCTTGCCGATCAGCTCCAGCATCGTCTGCGGCGCCGATTCGCCACGAAACCAGATCGGCGTCGAACCGATCCCGGCGATCGCCGCTCCTGCCCGCCCCATATTCAGGCAGCGATGCGGAATTCGGGCCGGTTCAACCGGAACAGCCGTGCCGCGTTGCCGCCGATGATGTCGGCCTTTTCCCGCTCGGTGATGTCGATCCCCTCGAACAGGCTGCCGATCACCTGCTTCGAGCGCGGGAACGTGCCCTCATGGTGCGGATAGTCGGCCGCCCACAGCAGCGGCGCGGTGCCGGTGATCGATCGTGACATCACACAGGCGCGGTCATACTGGAACGACGAGGCCACCTGCCGGGTGATGATCTCGCTGGGCTTCAGCGACAGCCGGGGCGAAACGAACGGCGCCATCGTCTCATAGACTTCATCCATGCGCTCGGCCAGCCCGGCCAGCCAACTGCACCCACCCTCGACGAACACCGACTTCGCGCCGGGGAAACGGTCCAGCAGCCCGCCCGCGACCAGCGCCATGATCGTTTCCATCGCGTCCATGGCCTGCACAGTATAGTTCATCACCGCGCCGCCGGCGCCCTTGAACGAGCGCACCTTGCGCCGCCCGGTGCCGCAGTGGTGCACGAACACCAGCCCCAGGTCCTGCGCAGCCGCGAACACCGGGTCCCACGCCTCGCTGGTATAGGCGGGCAAGCCCGATTCCTCCTCGATCCGGCTGGGCAGCATCACCGCGGTAAAGCCCAGCGCCGCCAGCCGCTTCATCTCGGCCAGCGTGTTGGCGAAATCGCGCACCGGCAGGATGCCGCTGCGCACGAAGCAATCGTCGTGCGCGGCCATCAGCCCCTGCACCCAGTCGTTGTAGACCTGGGCGGTGGCCAGCTCGGTCTCCGGGTCCTCTATCATGAACGCCATCAGGCCGACCGAGGGGAACACCAGCTCGGCATCGACGCCATCGAGCGCCATGTCGGCGAAGCGTGCCTCGACATTGCTGTTGCCGGCGCGATTGGCGCGGCCGAACGGTTCGCCATCGGGGCCGAGGCGCGGCTGCGAGTGGATCGGGGTGCGGCCGAGAATCTTGTCACCCGCCATCGTGAAAATGAAATCGTCGCGCTTTTCGACGCGCAGGCCGTGCTGTTGCAGCGATGCCGGGATGTTGGCCGCGAACAGGTCGGCCGGCTCGACGACATGACCATCGGCGCTGAATACGAAAGACATGGGCAACCTCCACCGTGTGTCGCGACACCACCGCTGCGGCGGCTCGATGCCCGGGCGCTGCAGCAGGTCCGCGTTGAATGTGGCCCAAAGCTAGACCGGGAAGCCCCTTCGGAAAATCGCCTATCGCGATATGACCGTCATCGATTCATTCGATGGGTCGGGGCCGCTCGCCGCGTCGCCCCGGGCCAGCACGAAATCGTCGAACGCGCTGACCAGCCGGCTGCGCCAGATATGCTTTGGCCGGGCCAGGCTGAGCACGCGCGAATAGTGGAAATCGGGAACGTCGAGGTGAACCAGTCGCCCGGTCTCGAGATCGTGCCGGACCAGCGCCTGCGACATGCAGCCGATGCCGATGCCCGCCAGGACGGCCTGGCGCACGGCCGCGTTGCTGGTCGATTCGAACGCCACGTCGAGTTGGCCCACCGGCCCCTGCAACAGGTAGCGCAGCCGCGACGCGATCGACGAGTACGATTCGCGCATACACCATCGCGCGCCCGCCAATTCGGTCAGCGCGATCCCGGTGCGGCCGGCAAGCGGGTGGTCCGGCAGCGCGACGAGCAGCATTTCGTCATGGCGCCAGGGCACCAGTTCGATGCCGTCCATATCGGGAAAATATTCGATCAGCGCGGTTTCGAGGTCGAACCTGGCCAGGCGATCGAACAGTTCGCCCACGCCGCTGGCATCGACCCGCACCTTCACGCCCGGGTGCAATTGCATGAATTCGGCACACAGGCGGGATACCACCGTCTCGGCTATCGACGATGTCGCGCCAATCACCAGCGTGCCGGTCAATGCCGTCGGCGCCTCCGGCCGCACAACGTCCTGCACCTCGGCCAGCAACGATCGCACCACCGGCCGCAGGCGCTTGCCCTCGTCGGTGATCTGGAGTGCCCGCCCCTTGGCATGGGCGAACAACTTGCGTCCCAGCACGATCTGCAGGTCGGTCAGCGCCTTGCTCGCCGCGCTCTGGCTCATGTTCAGGACGCTGGCCGCCCCGGTCACGCTGCCGCAGGCGGCAACCGCGTCGAACACCTCCAACTGACGAAGCGAGATCTTCACCGGAGCAACCCTTCCCATCGCGGGGGCAATGCGATCGGCCTCCCCCCTGCCCCCAAAGGCCGCCACGACGACAGCGGCATCCATCGCGTTACCAGCCTTTCCCGCCACCGCATACGCCCTGCGCAACGCGCCGGTGGGGTCAGGCTGGCGCCGCGATCCGTTCGGCCGCCAGCCATCCCAGCGCGATGATCGGCGCCTGGGTGTTGCCGGCGGGAATGAACGGAAAAACCGAGGCATCGATCACGCGCAGGCCCTCGACCCCGCGCACCCGCAAGTCGGGATCGACCACCGAGGCCGCGTCGGTGCCCATGCGGCAGCCGCCGACGGTGTGCAGCCCGGCCACGCCGCGCTGGTCGATCGATTCCAGCACTTGCGCGTCGGTTTGCGCGGCCGGGCCGGGGTTGGTCTCGCCCTCGATCAGGCTGGCCAGTGGTTCCTGCGCCGCCCAGTCGCGCATCTGGCGCACGCAACTGACGATCACCGCGCGATCATGTTCGGTATCGTGGTAGTTGGCCTTGATCGCCGGCGGCACCGCCGGATCGCGCGCGGTGATGTGGAGCGACCCGCGCGACGACGGCACCATGCCATAGGCGACGGTGCTGAAGCCGTGCTGGCGCTCGATTCCGCCGGCGGGGTTCTGCAGATCCCAGCTATAAAGGCCCAGTTGCACCTGGATGTCGGCCAGTTCGACTTCGGGACGGCTCTTGAACGCGGCGCGCATTTCCATCGATGCGCCGGACATCGGCCCGTCACGCAGCAGGGCGTAGCGCAGCACCGACGCGATCAGCCGCCAGCCGTGATACTGCGGGTTGAACGACAGCGGCTTGCGCAACCGCCACTGCATCCGCAGGCAGCGATGCTCGCTGGTGCCCTCGCCCACGGCGGGCTGGGCATGAACCACCGGGATGTCGAGGCTGGCCAGCAGCGCCGGATCGCCCACGCCCGACCGTTCCAGGATGGCGGGGCTGGCAATGCCGCCGGCGCAGAGCAGCACTTCGCGACGGGCACCGACCTGCTGCGTGCCGCCGTTCTTGAGGAATTCGACGCCGATGGCTCGCGTGCCCTCGAACACCACCCGGTCAACCGTCGCCCCTGTGATCACGGTCAGGTTGCGCTGCTTCATCGCCGGACGCAGGAACGCCACCGCCGCGCTCTGCCGCCGCCCCTTCCAGATCGAACGCGGCATCGGGCCGATGCCGACGCCATCGTCGGGCTCGTTGACATCAGCCTTGGCGCGCCAGCCCATCCGCACCCCGGCGGCGGTCATCGCCTCGGTCAGCGCGTTGCGTTCGGGCGAGACGGTGATCCGCAGCGGCCCCGCGCCGCCGCGACCGGGCGCGGCGCCCAGTTCATGATGCTCTATCGCCTCGTAGGCGCGGGCAAAGCTGGCCCAGCCCCATTGCTCGCCGGCTTGCGCCGCCAGCGCGGCATAGTCCGCCGGCTGCCCCTTCACCCAGACCATGCCGTTGACCGACGTCGAGCCGCCCAGCGTCCGGCCGCGCACCCAGTAATCGGGCCGCATCGCAGTGCGCGGTTCTGGCTCGGTCAGGAAGAACTGCACGAACGCCGGCATCCGCATCAGCCTGGCAACGCCGCGCGGCATGGTGACGAACGGATGGCGATCGGACCCGCCCGCCTCGATCAGGCAGACGCTGACCGATGGGTCCTCGCTCAGCCGGTTGGCCAGCACGCAGCCCGCCGCGCCCGCGCCGACGATCACGTAATCGTATGCCGCCGCCATCAGGCGATGCCCAGCGCCGCGCGGATCGCGTTGCCGACCGCGCTGGCGCCGTCGGCCCCGCTCATGCGGTTGTGGCAATAAGCGACGGCAAGGCCGGTGGCGGGATCGGCCCAGCCCAGCGAACCGCCGGCCCCGGGATTGCCGATCGCGGTGTTCGACGCCAGCGCCATCGTCAGCGGGCATTGCCCGTCGAACATCCAGAACCCGCCCTGGCTGAGCGGCATCGGCATCCCGAAGAACACCGGATCGGGCAGCGTGCCGCCGGGGCGCATCCGGCAGCATTCGTCCACGCGCGCGGCCGACAGCAGCGGCTTGCCGTCCAGTTCGCCGTGGCCCGCCAGGATCGCCCAGAACCGCGCCAGGCTGCGCGCGGTGACAATGCCGCCAACGCCCGCAATCGGGGCACGGCGGATTTCGGGGCGCTCGAACACGTCGGGGGCCAGCCGCACAGCGAACGGCATCGCCTGTTCCAGCACCGAACCGGCCGGCGGCGGCTTCGCGCCGAGGTCATCGACCAGCGTGGCGATGCGCGGCTCCACCGCGTCGTCAATGCCGATCCACAAATCATCGATGCCGAACGGCTGCGCGATTTCCTGCGCCACGAAATCACGGAAACCGCGCCCCCTTGGGTCGGTGCGCCGCACGATCTCACCGATCACCCAGCCGAACGATACCGCCTGATAGGCCGGCTGCCCGACCGGATAAGCCGGCGCCAGCGCGGCGATACCGGCGGTCATCGCATCCCAGTCGGCCATCATCGCCGGGGTGACGCCCGCCGGCATCTGCGGGGTGCCGGTGCGGTGCGACAGCGCGTCGCGCACGGTGACCGTCTCCTTGCCGTTGGCGGCGTATTCGGGCCAATAGCGCGCCACAGGGCTATCGTAATCGACCAGCCCACGCTCGGCCTGGAGATGGAGCGCGGTGGCGGCAATGCCCTTGGTGACCGAGAAGACGTTGAACAACGTGTCGCCAGTAACCGCCGCGCCGCTGGCCGGATCGGCCACGCCCGCCCAGGCATCGACAACCAGCTCGCCGTCGCGATAAGCCGCGACCTGCACGCCGATTTCGGTGCCATTCGTGACCAGTTCGTCCAGAACCTGCTGGACGGCGGCATTGGCGGCTGGATGAATCGTCATGATCGTGCCCCTCGTCGGCAGGGAAGCGGGCAATGCGCGGGTCAGTCCCGTCCTCCTTGCCACACCACCTTTCGATGGAAGCCGTAATACGCACATTATGGTCGAGTCAATCGCGATACCATTCCGCAATTCGCTACCTATTCGCTCAATACATGCTATATTCAACCCACCACCGGCCAGATCGAATGGGAAGCGTCCGTTGTCATGACTGGAAAACCATCACGCGATGGCCTCGTCGCGGTCGCCGTCGCGGGCATGAAGGCGATGATCCTCGCGCGGGAACCCGATGCGCAGATCGGCTCGCTGCCCGAGCTTGCGAAGGCGCTGGGCGTCGGCATCGTCACCGTCCAACAGGCGGCCCGGGTGCTGGAGCACGAAGGCTTCCTCAAGGTCCGGCGCGGCAATCGCGGGGGCTATTACGGCACCCGCCCGAACGCCGCATCGCTGGGCCGCGCGATTGCCGGCTACCTTCAGGTTCACACCACGCATGAGCGGGAGGCGATCGAGATAACCACCCTGCTCGATTGCGACCTGATGCCCGCCGCGGCGCTGGCGACCGACGAAGCCCTGCGCGACAGGTTGCGCGCGCTGGCGGATCGGGTGGAAGGCTGCGAAACCGCCGAACAGCGCGGCGCCTTCGAACAGGAAATGCAGGACATCATCTATGCGATGGTCGATCGGCCACTGATGGAAACGCTGGCCCGGGTCACCATCCAGCATCACGCCAAGGCCAGCAATTTTCCGATCTACGCCGGCAGCGAAGGGTCCATGCGCTGGAAGCGCGAGCGTCATGGCATCATTCACGCCATCCTGCGCGGCGATGCGCGCCTCGCCCGCTTCGAGGCCGAACGGCGGCGCGAGGACGTGTTGCGCATTCTGGATCAGGCCGCGCCGATGGGCACGGCATCGTGACATCTCGGACAGAACAGAACCAAGGGAGCAAATGGGTGCAATATCTGGGTGAACTTCGCCAGAACTGGCGGCCGCTGCTGGCCGCGATGATCGGCATGGGCAGCGGCATGTCGATGACCGGGGTGATCACCTCGACAATCGCGCCGAGCATGGTGGCGGCCAACAAGTGGTCGCCGGCGGAATTCGCCCTTGTCGGCAGCCTGGCGCTGCTGACCTCGTTCGTGTTCCCGTTCGTCGGCCGGCTTGCCGACGTGCTGGGCGTGCGGCGCACCGCGCTGATCGGACAAGTGACGGTGCCGCTGGCGTTCCTGGCGTACAGCCTGATGAGCGGCGCGCTGTGGCTCTACATGGTGATCTTCTTCATCCAGAGCGTGTTCTGCGTGACGACGACGGCGACGGTCTACACCCGGCTGCCCGTCCAGTACGTCAGCAAGGCGCGCGGGCTGGCGCTGGCGATCGTCGCCTCGGGCCCGGCGTTGAGCGGGATCGTCATGGCGCCGCTGCTGAACGGCTATGTCGAGCATTACGGCTGGCGGGCGAGCTATCAGGCGCTGGCGATCTTTGCGGTCATTGCCGGCACCATCACCTTCCTGCTGATTCCCCCGGGCAAGCCCGGCGCGGCAACGGCCGCAGCAGCGCCCCGGCGCCGCGCGCGCGAGGACTATCCGGTGATTTTCCGCACCCGGGCATTCTGGATCCTGCTGGCCGCCATGCTGCTGTGCAACCTGCCGCAGACCATCCTGCAGGTGCAACTGAAGCTGCTGCTGATGGCCAACGGCGTCAGCGGCAAGGGCGCGGCGGTCATGCTGACCACCGTCTCCATCGGTATGCTGGCCGGGCGCTTCGTCAGCGGCTTCGCGCTCGACCGGTTCCGGCCCTATCTGGTCTCGTTCGTGACGATGGGGCTGCCCAGCGTCGGGCTGTTCCTGCTGGCGTCCAGCCTCGACACCGTCCCCGTGCTCACGTTCGCGGTGTTCTGCGTCGGCTTCGCGTTCGGCGCGGAAGGGGACGTTGTCGCCTACCTCGTCGCGCGCCAGTTCGGGGTGGGCGTCTACAGCACGGTCATGGGCCTGCTGACCACCGCGATGTCCTTCTCCACCGCATCCGGCGCGGCCCTGCTCAGCTTCACGATGGCGCGAACCGGCGGCTACGACCTGTACCTCGTCATCGTCGGGACATGCGTGCTGGCCGGTGCGTCCTTGTTGCTGACGCTGGGCCGAGGGCACGAGCCGACGGCAGAGGAAAAGGCCATAGAGGAAACCGTGCTGCATCCCGGCGTCCAGATTACCGGGCAGGTGTAGCACGGCCGGCGCGATGCCGACGCGCGCGTGGATGGCCAGAACAACGAAGCATGTTGTCCGTCAATCGTGCCCCGGAGTGCCTGATGGTCCCGCTTGCGAAACCCGGTACAGCAGGATTGCCGCTTCGAGTTCCTCCTGCCGGCCGAGCACGGCGGCATCCTGCGCGCTGATTTCCAGGTCCTGCGCATCGAGCAGATGGCGCAAGTCGGCCTCGCCTTCCAGATACTGACTGCGGGCCAGCATGACCGTGCGATGGGCCTGCTCCGCCATGACGTTCAGCGTGGTCTGGCGATGGCGCGCGTGGGCCAGGGCGGACAGGCCGTTCTCGACATCGGCAAGCGCGGTCAGCAAGGCTTCGCGATAGAGCGCAACGGCCTCGCGCTGGCGCGCTGCGGCCAGATCAAGGTCGCCGCGAAGGCGATTGCGCGCGAAGATCGGCGCCAGCACCTGCGCACCGGCGATCACGCCGGAAAGCGCCCCGCCGGTCAGGCCCGATTGGGCGCTGTGCTGCAGTGAAAGGTCAAGCCGAGGAAAGAAGGCGGCGCGCGCGACTGCCACATCGCCCCCGGCAGCGGCAATGCGCGCCTCGGCCGCTAGCACGTCGGGGCGGGTCGCGATCAGTCGCGCGGGCGATGGCGGCCTCAGCGCGGCGACGCCGAAACCGGCGATGTCGGCGGGCACCGCATCGAACAGCGGCGCTTCGGCACCCATCAGCACCGCCAGACCGGTGCGCGTATCGTCCTCCGATTTCCGCAACTGCTCGCGTTCGGCATCGAGCTGGCCGATACGCAGCGCCTGAAGGCTGACATCGACGTCGGTGGCCACGCCTTCCTTGCGGCGCCATTCGATGATCCGCATCAGTTCGTGCGCCTGCGTCAGGCTGCGGTCGATCAGGCCGATCCGGGCATGAAGCGCCGCGCGTGCCACGAAGGTTCGCGCGATTTCGGCGGCAAGCGCGATGTCCAGGGCGTCGCGATCGTAGGCGACGGCCCTTGCCCGACTGTTCGCGGCGCGAATCCCGCCCGCCGTGCCGCCGGCAAGGTCGATCGACATCGCGGCATCCAGCGTGGTGAAATCCTTGACGAGGTCGAACGTCCCGCCGTTCGTGCCGGTGCTGCCGGTCGCGCTGGCGCCGATCGCGATCGTCGGCAACGCTGCACCGCGCGCCGTGCGCAGCAGCGCGCGGGCAGCGTCGATGCGGGCATCGGCGGCGGCAAGCCGGGGGCTGTGCAACCTGGCCCGCGCGATCAGCGCCGCCAGTTCGGGCGAGCCGAGCACGCTCGCGAGGTCCGTTTCGGACGAGGCCGCCACGGCCGGAACCGGCGCACTCCAGTCGGTTGACGCAACCGTGGGCGCCACGTCCAGCCGGGGTGCGGGCGTGCAGCCCGCCAGCAGCAGGCCGCACGATGCACAGGCGCGCAAGACGGAGCGAGGCAACATCGCACCGTGACTAGCGCGGGGACGTTAAGAAAGCGGTTATGGTGAAGTTACGCTGCACGATCAGGGTTAACGCTGCCTTTACCCGACGGCGGGTAGGTTCGCGGCCTTGCAAGGCGTAGGTGCGTGACGGATACCCTGTTCAGACCGGAAGTGATCGAGGCACGTCGGCACCGCCTGTCGGGCACGGTGTGCGCCGCCGTGCCGCCC
>JAGWVC010000005.1 GCA_018971065.1 Sphingomonadales bacterium
GGGTGGCAGGCGCTGGAGGCGGAACTGGCGGCGGACGGCTGGCCGATCGCCTATTCGACGCTGACCGGCGATTTCATCGATGCCTATTACGTGAAGGCGCCGGAGCTGGGGCACTATCTGGAATATGTGCGGCCACTGGCGGCGGGGCTGGCGTTCTATGCCGGCGTGCCGGCGAACTGAGAGGCAAGGCAATGGACATTCCCGGCCATGTTCCCGCCGAATGCGTGTGGAACCACGATTTCGCGGCATTCCTGCACCAAGGCGACGACCCGTATCTGGCGGGGGCACGGCTGCATGACGGGCCGGGGCTGATCTGGTGCCCCACCGCCGCGCATGGCCGCCCGGCGTGGATATTCACGCAGGATGCGCTGATCCGCGAGGGGTTCGGCGATTGGGAGCGGTTTTCCAGCCAGCGCGGGGCGAATGCGGCGGTGATGGATTCAAGCTGGCTGCTGCTGCCGGTGGAGGCGGACAAGCCCGACCATCACCATTACCGGCAGGTGCTGCATCCGCTGTTCACGCCATCCGCGATCAACCACCGCGCCTCGGCCGTGCAGGCGCTGTGCGACGAGCTGATCGGCGCGTTCGTGGACCGGGGGCATTGCGAGTTCATCGGCGAGTTTGCCGGCATCCTGCCCAATGCCATCGTCATATCGCTGCTGGGGATGCCGGGCGATGCGCTGCCGCAGTTCCTGGCGTGGGAGCATGACATCATCCACGGCGCCACGGTGGAGGCGCGCTATGCCGCCAGCGTGGCGGTGATCGACTACCTGAAGGCGTTCATTGCCGAGAAGCAGACGCGGCCAGAGGGCGCGACCGACGTGATGCTGGCGATCCTGAACGGGCGGATGCCGGACCGGGCGTTCACGCAGGGCGAGATACTGGGGTTCGTCTACCTGTTGTTCGTGGCCGGGTTGGACACGGTCTATTCGACGCTGGGGTGGATCATGCGCGAACTGGCGCGCGACCAGGCGTTGCAGGCGCGGCTGCGGGACGATTTCTCGCTGATTCCTGCCGCGATCGAGGAATTCACCCGCGCGTTCGGGGTTTCGGCGCCGTCGCGCACGGTGGCGAAGGACATGGTGTTCCACGGCGTACCGATGAAGGCCGGCGAGGCGGTGCTGCTGCCGACGTTCCTGGCCGGGCGCGATCCGCGGGCATGGGCAGACCCACACGTGATCGACATCGCCCGGCGGCCCCGCCACGTGACCTTCGGCACCGGCCCGCACGTGTGTCTGGGCGTGCATCTGGCCAAGCGCGAGATGAAGATCATGCTGGAGGCGTTCCTGGGGCGGATGCGGAATATCCGGCGGCCCGAGGGCGGGCGCTATGAATATCACACGACCAACACCATCGGGGTCGACGTGCTCGATCTGGAATGGGACCCGGCCTGAAGGGAGCGAAGGCGATGAAGATACTTGTAGTCGGCGGGGCCGGGTTCGTGGGCAGTGCAACCACGCTGCTGCTGCACGATGCCGGGCATGAGGTGACGATCATGTCGCGCAACCGGCCCGCGCCGGGATCGCGGCTGGACGAGGTGGCGTTCGTCGCGGGGAACTATATCCACGACGATTTCAGCGATGGGCGGGTGCTGGAAGGGTTCGAGGGGCTGGTGTTCTGCGCGGGCAGCGACATGGGCAACTTCACGCCTGACGGCGGCGGCGCCTCGGAGGCCGAATTCTTCGAGAAGGCGAACATCGAGGCGCTGCCGCGCTTCTTTGCGGCGGCGAAGCGCGCCGGGGTGAAGCGCAGCGTCTACATGGGAAGCTGGTATTCCTATGTCGCGCCGCAGGTGATCGACCATATTCCCTATGTGCGGTCGCGCCACCTGTCGGACGCGGCGATCCGCGCGCTGAGCGGGCCGGATTTCAATGTGTGCAGTTGCGCGCTACCGTGGATCGTCGGCCATACGCCGGGGGTGCCGGTGGCGCACTGGCACGCGCTGACCCGGCTGGCGCAGGGCCGGCTGCCGGGGGTGCCCGACGCGGCACCGGTGGGTGGTGCCAACTTCATGTCCAGCCGGGCGGTGGCGCAGTGCATGCTGGGCGGGCTGGAACGCGGGGAATCGGGCAAGTCCTACCTGATCGGCGACGAGAACATGAGCTGGAAGGCGTTCTTCGAGCTATGGTACGCCGAGGCCGGGCGGCCGATCGACCTGCCGGTGGCGAGGGGCAATGCGCTGGTGCCGGACTATGCGCTGGAATACCTGGACTTCGGCAGCAGCGATTATCACCAGCCCGACGATGAGGTGGCGCTGCTGGGCTATCAGCGCGGCACGCTGCGGCAGACGGTGAAAGATGCGTTCGCGTATTATGCGGGGCTGCCGGTGGCCGTTTGACGGATTTGAAGAAGAAAGTCGAAATTCTGGGGCCTTAGGCCCCAGACCCCATTACCTTTGCGTTGTGCAGTCGGCTTCGTTGGGTTCGTATTGCCGCGTAGCGGCCATATAGCCTGCGGCGCATTGGCACTGGGTCAGCAGGCATACGCAACGCCAAGGTTATCGGGGGTGCAGGGGGAATGATTCCCCCTGCCTGTTCCTGTTCTTCACTCCACCCCGTCGTACGCCCGCAACCCCCACCCACTGGTGTCCATCGCCGCCAGGCCGACCACCACCGCGCCTTGCGTATCCATCACTTCCGACCAGCGCGCGGCGATGGTGTCCGGCGTGTGGGCGCGGTCGTTGAAGCCGACGGTGCGGGTGATGGTGCAGCGCTGGACTTCGCCGCCGACCGAATCGATGCATTCGCCGGTGACGGGGCAGGCCTCGTGGGCAAGGAAGGCGACGGCGGGCGAGGACAGTTCGGGCGGCAGGGTCTGCTTGGCGTGCGCGAGCAGCGGGGAATCGTCCTCCAGCGTGGAGATGACGAGGCGGGTGTAGCCGCCGGGGCTGACCGCGTTGACCTTGACCCCGAAGCGTTCGCCCTCGGCGGCCAGCGCGCGGGTCATCGACCATACGCCGCCCTTGCTGGCGGCATAGGCGACCTGTTCGGCAAAGCCGGTCATCGATGACGAGGTGATGTTGACGATGCGGCCATAGCCCGCCGCCTTCATCACCGGGAACGCGGCGCGGCTGACCCAGATGGTGCCCATCAGGTTGACGTCGATATGGCGCTGGATGTCGCGCGGGCTGATCGTGTCGAACGGGGCGCCGATCGAGATGCCGGCGTTGTTGACGACGATGTCGAGCCTGCCGAACGCGTCGAGCGCGGCTTTGACGATCGCCTCGCCGCCTTCGGGGGTGGTGACGCTGTCGGTGTTGGCGACAGCCTTGCCGCCCATGCCGCGGATTTCGGCGGCGACGGCTTCGGCCGAGGCTTCGCCCGGATAGTGCCGCGCTTCGGGATCGCGACCGATGTCGTTGATGACCAGCGCCGCGCCGCGCGAGGCCAGCAGCAGCGCATGGGCGCGGCCGAGGCTGGGGTTGCCGCCGGCGCCGGTGACGATAGCGACGCGGCCGTCGAAGCGAAGCTGGGTCATGCGGCGGGTTCCTTTGCATCGGTGAAGGTGATCGGCAGGCCGGTGATTCCCCAGGCGCCGGGGAACGGGCGGAAGCCTTGCGGGCCGGGCGAGGTGGGGTCCAGCAGGCGCCGGGCGATCAGGTGCAGGCCTTCGTGAATCTGGGCGCGGGCGATGTATTGCCCCAGGCACATATGCGCGCCCAGCCCGAAGCCGATGTGCGGCACGGTGCGCTGCGCGTCGGGATCGAACCGGTCGGCGGCGTCGGTGTAGCGCGGGTCGTGAGTGGCGACGCTCATCGGGAACAGCACCAGCGTGCCTTCGGGGAAGGTCACGTCGCGGTAGGTTACGGTGTCGGCGGCGATGCGGGTGGTGGCGGTGGTGGAGGCATAGCGGAACGATTCCTCGACCACGCGCCGGGCAAAATCGTGATCGGTGGCGCAGCGGCGATAGCTTTCGGGGTTTTCCAGCAGCAGCCGCATCGTCAGCGTCAGCATGTTCTTCGAGGTGTCGTAGCCGGCGACGAACAGGAAGATCAGCAGGTCGGCCAGTTCGCGGTCGTCGAGTCCGCCTTGTGCGTGAAAGCCGAGCAGCAGGTCGAGCAGGTCCGGCTCGCCGACGGCGCGCGGCGCGGCGCGGCGCTGGGCGATGAGGCCATCGACGAACGCCTCCATCGTCACCACGCCCTGCTGCATGGCGGGCAGGAAGCGTGGGTCCATGCTGGCGGACAGGCCGATGGCTTCCATCGCGTCGCGCAAGCCGGGGATGACGGCGGGATCGGCGCCGATCAGGCGGCACATCACCGTGATCGGGAACCACGAGGCAAATTCCTCGAAATCGAACGATTGGCGTGGCGCCCACTGGTCCAGCAGTTCGCTGATGGTCTGCCGCATCAGCGGGCGGTGGGCGTTGGCCTGGCGCGGGGTGAAGGCGGGGGCCAGCAGGCTGCGCACGCGGGCGTGCTGGGCGCCGCCCATCGACAGCATGTGGCGCTTCTGGAATTCGCCCCAGGGGGTGCCGTCGGCATTGAACAGCGCGGCGAAACCGGCATAGGGCATCAGCCACTTGCCTTGCGCCTCCATCGCGTAGAGGTCGCGGATCGCCTGGCAATCGGTGATGACATAGCCGCCCGACCAGCGTGCCAGCCACGGGTGCGCGGCGCGGGCGCGGGCGAATTCGGGGAACGGGTCGGCGGCGAAGGCGTCGGTCTCGACCGCGAGGAAGGGAAGTTCGCTCATGCCTTGCGCCCCGTCTTCGCTTCCCACGCGGCGAAGGCGGCGGCGGCGCCCTTCTCGCGTTCGGATTCCAGCCGGTCGATGTTGCCGGCTAGCGCGGCATAGCTGGACTGGCGGTTGCGGTTGGTGCCCGCGAAATGCGGCATGACGAAGCGGGCGTAAAGCTCGTAGGAGCGTTTCGTCTCGTCCCATTCGGCCCAGTTGTGCGCCTGGAACAGGATGACGCCGAATTCGCCCTGCTTGGCTTGCAGCTTCTCGATCATGGCGATGGCATCGTCGGGCGTGCCGATGACGGCGCGGCCGGCGTTGACCATGATCTCGGCCACATCGCCGCCCGCCATGCCGCGCATTCCGGCGGGGGCAACGCGATCGAAGTATTCGGCCCAGCGGGCGATGCCGTCGCGCACATCGGCGCGCGCCTGTTCGCGGGTGGCGGCGATGTGCATGGGGACGACGAGGCGCAGTTTCGCCGGGTCCATGACATGGCCGTGTTCGGCGGCGACCTGTTGCGCGATCTTCCAGTTCTCGTCCAGCACGTCGAACCCGGCGGTTTCGGTGGCGGCGACGCAGAGCATCCCGAAGCCGTGGCGGCCCGCCAGCATCCCGCCCGAGGGGGTGATGGCGCTGGCGACGGCGATTTCGGGGTGGGGCAGGGTATAGGGCCGCAGGTGGGTGCGGGCCTTGTCCAGCGTGTACCAGCTTGTGCTGTGGGTGACTTCCTCGCCCGAAAGCAGCGGCACGATGATCTCTGCCACTTCGCTGAGCTTGTCGCGCAGGGACTTGATGTCCACCCCGATCATCTCGGCGTCGGTGGGCAGCAGGCCCGGCCCCATGCCGAACATGACCCGGCCCATCGTCATGTGATCGAGCTGAAGGATGCGGTTCGCGACCATCAGCGGGTTGTGATAGGGCATCGAGACGACCCCGGTGCCGAGGCGGATGCGATGCGTGCGCTCGGCCGCGGCGGCGATCATCAGTTCGGGCGAGCCGATGGTTTCCCAGCCGGTGGAGTGATGCTCGCCGAACCACACCTCGGCAAAGCCCAGTTTCTCGACATGCTCGACCAGTTCCAGATCGCGGCGCAGGCCGATCGTCGGGCTTTCGGTGACATCGTGGTACGGCGCCATGAACAGGCCGTGCTGGAGGTTGATCGGCATCGTGGAACTCCCGGTGGGCGGACCTTGCGGCGGCCCGGCTTTGCGTGGGAGGATTGCACGGGGGAAGGCGCGATCAAGGTCTTATCGGGCAGGGGTGTTTGATTTTCAGGGCGTAAGCGCTCCGCAATGCGGTCCAAGCCATGCCACCGGATGGCGCAAATGGCCATCCGGCGGCATGCCTTGGTGGTTGCAAACGATCACGCCGATCAATCGGCGGGCGGGGCTATCAGCGTCTTGTAGACAATGCCGCCCAGTGCGCCGCCGAGCAGTGGTGCCACCCAGAACAGCCAGAGTTGTTGCAGGGCCACGCCGCCTTCGATCAGCGCCGGGCCGGTGCTGCGCGCCGGGTTCACCGACGTGTTCGTCACCGGAATCGAGATCAGGTGGATCAGCGTCAGACCAAGCCCGATCGCAATCGGCGCGAAGCCGGCCGGCGCCCGGGAATCGGTCGAGCCCATGATGATGATCAGAAAGAATGCAGTCAGCAGCACTTCGATGATGAGGGCCGCGTGGAGGTTGAAGCCGCCGGGCGAATGTTCGCCATAGCCGTTGCTGGCTAGACCACCGGTGTAGCCGGCCTTGCCGCTGGCGACGACATAGAGCAGCAGTGCCGCGAGCACGGCACCCACCACCTGCGCCACGACATACGGCAAAATCTTGGCTGCTGGAAAGCGCCCGCCGGCCCACAGGCCCACCGTGACCGCCGGATTGAAATGCCCGCCCGAGACATGCCCGACGGCATAGGCCATCGTCAGCACGGTCAGGCCGAATGCGAAACTGACCCCGACGAAGCCGATACCGAGCGCCGGGAACGCCGCTGCCAGCACCGCGCTGCCACAACCCCCGAAGACAAGCCAGAACGTGCCGAACGTTTCGGCAAAAAGATCGTTGATGCCTTTCATGTTCATTCTCCCGTCGTCGTCATATACGACGGGCCGGCAGGTTATCGCGTTTAGGCGCAGCGTAAAGCAGTGATTGGCCGGCCTTACTGCCATCGGGGGCAGTTACGGACTAACCCCCGAATTCCAGCACCTGATCCGGCGGCCTGTGCCCATCCATCCAGAATCGGATGTTGGCGATGACCTTTTCGCCGGCTTGTCCGCGTCCTTCCACCGTGGCGCTGCCGACGTGGGGGAACAGCACGACATTGGGCAGCTCCAGGAAGCGCGGGTCGATCCTGGGTTCGTGAAGGTAGACATCCAGCCCGGCACCGGCCAGGCGGCCTTCGGCGAGGGCCGCGATCAGCGCTTCCTCGTCCACCACGTCGCCGCGCGCGGTGTTGACCAGGAACGCGGTGGGCTTGAGCAGCGCGAGGCGCCGCGCATCGATCAGGTGGTGGGTGGCGGCGCCGGCGGGGCAGTGCAGGGTGACGATGTCGGCTTCGGCCAGCATCTTGTCGAGATCAGGCTCATGGCGGACGCCCAGCATGTTCTCGTGCGCGGCCGGCAGCCGGTGGCGGTTGTGATAGACGACATCGAGGCCGAAAGCGCGGGCGCGGTGCGCCACGGCCTGGCCGATGCGGCCCATGCCGACGATGGCGAGCCGTTTGCCGCCCAGCTTGTGGCCCAGCATCGCTGTGGGCCCCCAGCCCGACCATTCGCCGGCCAGCACCATGCGGGTGGCTTCGACGAGGCGGCGGGGCACGCTGATGATCAGCGCCATCGTCAGGTCGGCGGTATCGTCGGTGAACACGCCGGGGGTGTTGGTGACGGGAATCTTGCGCGCGCGGGCGGCGGCAAGGTCGATGTGTTCGTAACCGGCGCCGAAGCTGGCGATCAGCTTCAACCGGCCGGTGCCGCCGTGTTCGCGATCATGCGCGTGGGCGATCATCTCGGCATCGATGCGGTCGGTGACGGTGGGGACCAGCACGTCGCAATCCCGCATTGCCGCGATCAGTTGCGGGCGGGTGAGGGGGGTATCGTCGGGGTTCAGCGTCACGTCGAACAGTTCGGCCATGCGCGATTCGACCCCGGCGATCAGGCGGCGGGTGACGATGACCCGGGGTTTGCCGGTGAAGCGCGGGCCGGTGGGTTCGGTAACGACGGTCATGCCTGCTGCTATGCGGGGGGGGGGGCGGGGCGGTCAACAGGGTTTGCGGCTATCCGGGGTTGCCCGGAATCGAAAGCGCGGGGTATGGCGGCGCGATGGCACGAAATCGCAAATGGTTGATCGGGCTGGCGCTGGTCGCGCTGGCCGGTCCGGTGCGCGCGGCGCACGACGAGAAGGACATTCCGTACTGGGGCTCGCTGCGCACCGACAAGGCGAACAACGCCAACATGCGCGTGGGGCCGGGCGAGGACTACCGGATAAGCTGGATCTATCACCGCGCGCACCTGCCGCTGAAGGTGCTGCGGGCGATGGAAGGCTGGCGGCTGGTGGAAGACCCCGACGGCGCGCGCGGCTGGATTCTGGCCAAGTTCATCAGCCGCGAGCGGCATGGCTACGTCGTCGGCCATGATCCGGCCGAGATGCACGAGGCGCCCGACGCCGGGACGCGGCTGCTGTGGGTGCTGGAGCCGGGCGTGGTGGCCAAACTGGGCGATTGCGGCGACGGCTGGTGCAAGGTGGAAATGAACGGGCGGGGCGGGTTCGTGAAGGAATCGGCGTTGTTCGGGGTGGCGGCGCTGAAATAAGCGATCGCTTGTCGATCGCGACCACAGCCAGACTCCGTCAGTTCAACGTTGCCGCGACCAGCGGCAACACTGCTGGGAGGCTCGTTCAGCCGATACGGGGCGTTGGGGTTGGAATTTGGTGATTGAGTAAACTGGCACCGTAATTTCGTAATTCCCAGAATTTAATTCGTCTAAGCTATTGCTTGTTTATTGTTAGGCGCTGGAATCCCTTCAGGTAGTTATCGAGCGCATCGCCTTTATCTGCAAGAAGAATGTTAAACTGCTGTGCTGGATTTGTGAACCTCATCCCGCAATCGGGACAACGGCTGTCAACGCCAGCTTTTATGCGTCCCACCGATTCGAAAAACTCCTCAAGGCATTCGGGGCACTTGATTGGGAATTTGTCTGTGTCTTGCTCGAACACGTGCAGGCTCCGATTCTAACGGACTAGAAGGCGCTGTATATCTACGGATACGCACTCTAGTATCTGTTTTGACGTTGAGAGCGCAGACAAAACCTCGTGCAAATGAGCGTTTGATTTGCGTGCCTCGTCTCTTATTTCGATCAGGACTTCGTGCAGCATAGCGCGTTCTGCGCAAAACTCGTTCTCGGATTTGCACAGTCCTCTGTGAACCTCATCCAAGCGTTGCTTAATGCCCCAGAGGGCTAGCACAGCAATCATCGCGAAGAGCAGCAAAATCGTCGCTATCCAACCAAGTATGTCTCTTTCACTCATTCTAAGCAGCCCCTTGCGTAGCAAGGCTTGATGCCTGCGCCGGGTCAGAACCTATCAGAATCGCGGTTGGATGCTAGCCCACCGACCAGCGCGTGGGCGGGCCGGCGTTGCCTATGTGTCGCGTTAGAAGTTCCAGGGGTACAATGTTAACTTCCCGCCCAGCGCACCCCGTATCGCTTGTCCTACGCTCCACAAGGTGTTGCCGCTGGTCGCGGCAACGTTGAACTTGCGGAGTCTGACAGTGGTAAATTTCGACGAGCGAAATTTACACCAGTTCGATCGCCACGGCCGTTGCCTCACCGCCGCCGATGCACAGCGAGGCGACGCCCTTGGTCTTGCCCTTGGCCTTCAGCGCGCCGATCAGCGTGGTGATGATGCGGGTGCCCGAGGCGCCGATCGGGTGGCCCAGCGCGGTGGCGCCGCCGTGGACGTTGATCTTGTCGTGCGGGATGCCGAGGTCCTTCATCGCCATCATCGCCACGCAGGCGAAGGCTTCGTTGACTTCGAACAGATCGACGTCGGCGATCGACCAGCCGGCCTTGGCAACCAGCGCCTTGATCGCCGGTCCGGGCGTGGTGGGGAAGCGGTTCGGTTCGTGCGCGTGGGCCGAGACGGCGACAATGCGGGCGACCGGGGTCAGACCCTTGGCCTTGGCAACGCTCTCGCGGCTGAGGATGACGGCGGCGGCGCCGTCCGAGATCGACGACGACGAGGCGGCGGTGATGGTGCCGTCCTTGGCGAAGGCGGGCTTCAGCGTCGGGATCTTGTCGGGGCGGCCCTTGCCGGGCTGCTCGTCGGTATCGACAACGACGTCGCCGGCGCGGGTCTTGACGGTGACCGGGGCGATCTCGTCCTTGAAGCTGCCATCGGCGATGGCGGCCTGGGCGCGGCGCAGCGATTCGATCGAATAGGCGTCCTGCTGCTCACGGGTGAGTTGGTATTCATCCGCCACGGTCTGCGCGAAGGCGCCCATCGACGAGCCGTCGTAGGCGTCCTCAAGGCCGTCGAGGAACATGTGGTCATAGGCGGTGTCATGCCCGGCGCGGGCGCCGCCGCGATGCTTCTTCAGCAGATAGGGCGCGTTGGTCATCGATTCCATGCCGCCGGCGATGACGACATCGAGGCTGCCGGCCGCCAGCGCCTCGGCGCCCATGATCACGGTCTGCATCCCCGAGCCGCAGACCTTGTTGACGGTGGAGGCCTGGACGTTCAGCGGCAGGCCGGCCTTCAGCGCAACCTGGCGGGCGGGCGACTGGCCGAGACCGGCGGGCAGCACGCAGCCCATGTAGATACGCTCGATGTCGGCGCCGTCCACCCCGGCACGCTCGACCGCGGCCTTGACCGCGGTGGCGCCGAGATCGGTGGCGGAAACCTCGGCGAAGGCGCCCGACAGGCCGCCCATCGGGGTGCGGGCGTAGGACAGGATCACGATCGGATCGGAAGCGGAAATCTGGGCCATCTCGAGGGAGCCTTTCGTGCGGCCGGATGCGGCCGGGAATCGGATGTGGTGCGGTTGCCATAATGTTGCAATGCGGCAAGGGCAACCGGGGATGTTAATCGTACGATTAAGCCCGGAATCCGCGATGTTTGCTCGCCAAGGGTTTGCAATGCGACGGACGATTGCGCGCGGCTTGCGCCGACTGTCCGTGATTTCAGGGGATTGGCCGGGGACTTTCCTTCGCGACTGCGCAAAACCCGGGCTTACCCCACTTGCGCGGGGCAGGCGGGGGGACTAGTGGCCGGGTCAATCCGGGTTGAATCCCGAGTCAGCGCGCGAGATTTCCTGTGCCCGAGCATTCAGACTTCCTTTCGCAATACCTGCCGATCCTGATCTTCCTGGGGGTGGCCTTCGGGCTTTCGGCGCTGTTCGTGTTCCTGCCGATGGCGGTGGGGCGGCTGACCGGGGCGCACAAGCCCAATGCCGACAAGCTGGCCGAGTACGAATGCGGCTTTCCGGCGTTCGAGGACCCGCGCAGCCAGTTCGACGTGCGCTTCTATCTCGTGGCGATCCTGTTCATCGTCTTCGACCTCGAAGCCGCGTTCCTGTTTCCGTGGGCGGTAAGCCTGAAGCACACCGGCTGGGCCGGCTGGCTGACGATGATGGTGTTCCTGGGCGAACTGGTGATCGGGTTCATCTACGCCTGGAAGAAGGGGGCGTTGGACTGGGAATGAACAACATGGTTCCTGCTGCTGCCCCTGCTGGCCAGATCATCCAGCCCGATGCGGGCTTCTTCAACGACCTCAACGCCGAGGTATCGAACAAGGGCTTTCTCGTCACCTCGACCGAGGACCTGTTCCAGTGGGCGCGCACCGGCTCGCTGTGGTGGATGACCTTCGGGCTCGCCTGCTGCGCGGTCGAGATGATCCACGTCAACATGCCGCGCTACGACATGGAGCGCTTCGGCGTCGCCCCGCGCGCGTCCCCGCGCCAGTCGGACGTGATGATCGTGGCCGGCACGCTGTGCAACAAGATGGCCCCGGCGCTGCGCAAGGTCTATGACCAGATGAGCGAGCCGAAGTACGTGATCAGCATGGGATCGTGCGCGAACGGCGGCGGGTACTACCACTATTCGTACAGCGTGGTGCGCGGCTGCGATCGCATCGTGCCGGTGGACATCTATGTGCCCGGCTGTCCGCCGACTGCCGAAGCGCTGCTCTATGGCGTGATGCAGTTGCAGCGGAAGATCCGCCGCGTTGGCACGCTGGAGCGCTGAGAGATGGCTGTTCTGCATTCCGCGCCGAAGTTCGCCTCGAACGAGGGTGTGCTGGAGGCGCTTTCCACCGCGCTGGGTTCGATGCTGGTTGCCGCCAGGGAAGAGCATGGCGAAGTCGTGCTGACCGTCGCGCGTGCTTCCGTCGAGGATGCGCTGCGGTTGCTGCGCGACGCGCATGACTACCAGCAGTTGATGGAAATCGCCGGCGTCGATTACCCGGAGCGCGAGGAGCGTTTCGAGGTGGTCTACATGCTGCTTTCGCTGACCAAGAACCATCGCGTGATGGTCAAGGTGAATGCGGCCGAGAATACCCCGGTGCCGACGGTGACGACGCTGTGGCCGGTGGCCGGCTGGCTGGAGCGCGAGGTGTTCGACATGTACGGCGTGGTGTTCGCCGGCAACCCGGACTTGCGCCGCATCCTGACCGACTATGGCTTCGAGGGGCATCCGTTCCGCAAGGACTTCCCGCTGACCGGCTATCAGGAACTGCGCTATTCCGAGGAGGACAAGCGCGTGGTCTATGAACCGGTCAAGCTGGCGCAGGACCTGCGCTCGTTCGACTTCATGAGCCCGTGGGAAGGCGCGAACTACGTGCTGCCGGGTGATGAAAAGGCGGGCGGATGAGCATCGTGCATTTCAATCCGCCCGTCCTGAGCCTGTCGAAGGACCGTACTTTCTTGACTGAAGCGCTGTGCCTGACGGAAGAAGGGCAGGGCTTCGACGAGCTCAGCCTGGACGGGGTTGCGCGGGGGGGCAAGGCATGACCATGCAGCTCGAACAGTCGCCGACCACCGGCGACGAGGTCATCACCAACTACACGATCAATTTCGGCCCCCAGCACCCGGCGGCGCACGGCGTGCTGCGCATGGTGATGGAACTGGACGGCGAGATCATCGAGCGGATCGATCCGCACGTCGGCCTGCTGCATCGCGGCACCGAAAAGCTGATCGAGCACAAGACCTACCTTCAGGCGCTGCCGTACTTCGATCGGCTCGACTACTGTTCGCCGCTGGCGATGGAGCACAGCTACGTGCTGGCGGTGGAAAAGCTGCTGAACGTGGAAGTGCCGATCCGCGCGCAATACCTGCGCGTGCTGTTCGCCGAACTGACCCGCATCTGCAACCACATGCTGAACATGGGGTCGCATGTGATGGACGTCGGCGCGATGACGCCGAACCTGTGGCTGTTCGAGATCCGCGAGGATTGCCTGAACTTCTTCGAGCGGGCTTCGGGCGCGCGGATGCATTCGGCGTGGTTCCGGCCGGGCGGCGTGCATCAGGACGTGCCGCTGAAGCTGCTGGCCGACATCGGCGAATGGCTCGACACCCGCCTGCCGACGCTGTTCGACGACGCGATGAGCCTGGTGGTGGACAACCGCATCTTCAAGCAGCGCAACGTCGATATTGCCGTGGTTTCCAAGGAAGACGCGATTGCCTGGGGCTTCTCCGGCCCGATGATCCGGGGCGCCGGTATTCCGTGGGATTTGCGCAAGAGCCAGCCCTACGACGTCTATGACCGCATGGACTTCGAAATTCCGGTGGGCACCAATTCGGACTGCTATGACCGGTTCATGGTCCGTGTGGAAGAAGTGCGCCAGTCGGCGAAGATCATGAAGCAGTGCCTGGCCGAGATGCCCGAAGGGCCGATCGCCAGCCTCGACCGCAAGGTCTCGCCGCCGAAGCGGGGCGAGATGAAGGCGTCGATGGAAAGCCTGATTCACCACTTCAAGCTCTACACCGAAGGCTTCCACGTGCCGGCGGGCGAAGTCTATGTGGCGACCGAAAGCCCGAAGGGTGAGTTCGGGGTCTATCTGGTCAGCGATGGCAGCAACAAGCCGTATCGCTGCAAGATCCGGCCGACGGCGTTCAGCCACCTTCAGGCGATGGATTTCATGTGCAAGGGCCACATGCTGCCCGACGCGACCGCAATTCTGGGCGCGATCGACGTGGTGTTCGGGGAGTGCGACCGGTGAGCCATCTCGCAACCGCAGAGGCCATGCTGGCCGCGTACAACGCGCAGGACGTGGACACTTACGTCTCGTACATGACCGACGACGCCTGCGAGGCGAACTATCGCGGGGCGGTGGTGCGCGAGGGCAAGGAAGGCACGCGTTCGGGGCTGGCCGCCGCGTTCGCGAAGTGGCCGCAGAACCGGGCCGAAATCCGCGAGAAGCAGGCTATCGGCAACTATGTCCTGATGCGTGAATACGTCACGCGCGGGCCGGCGACCGACGGGTCGGAACTGGTCGAGCCGTTCGAGGTGGTGGCGATCTATTCTTTCGAAGGCGACAAGTGTTCGCGGGTGGAGTTCGTGCGGTGAGCAATCGGACGTTTGCGATGATGCGGGTGTGGGCGATGCTGACCGGCGTCGTGCTGATCTCGTGGTATTTCGTCGGGCTGGCGCTGCACGAGCCGGCGCCCGACATGGTCTCGATGCTGGCGACCGCGATTGCCGGGTTCGAGATGATGCTGTTCGGGCAGGAACTGTGGTTCAAGCGGGGGACCGGCCGTGGCTGATCGTCATATCGAACCCGATACCCCCGAGCTGCGCGCGCGCTGGGGCGGGTTTGCGTTCAACGCGGCGTGGGATGCCAAGGCGAAGGCGGCAATCGCGCGCTATCCGGCGGGGCGCCAGCGCTCGGCGGTGATGGCGCTGCTGGATTATGCCCAGCGGCAGGTGGGTGAAGAGACGCAGACCCAGGGCTGGCTGCCGATTCCGGTGATGGAATATGTGGCGCAGCAGCTCGACATGCCGGTGATCCGCGTGGTCGAGGTGGCGACGTTCTACACGATGTACAACCTGGTGCCGGTGGGCCGGTTCCACGTGCAGGTCTGCGGCACCACGCCGTGCATGTTGCGCGGTTCGGACGACCTGATCGCCGCCTGCGCGAAGCGCGGGATGCCGGCGGGCGGGGTTTCGGCCGACGGGCTGTGGACCTTCACCGAGGTGGAGTGCATGGGCAACTGTGCCTCGGCGCCGATGGTGCAGATCAACGACGACAATTACGAGGACCTGACCGCCGAGCGGCTCGACGCGGTGCTCGATGCGCTGGCGCGGGGCGAAACGCCGAAGGCCGGCACGCAGGAGCCGGGGCGCCACACCGTGGAGCCGGTGGGCGCGCTGAGCACGCTGACCGCGATGGCTACCGAAAATCACGATTACCGGGGGGAATGGTGATGAACCGTTCGCTCCACAACACCGTCCGCCCTGAGCTTGTCGAAGGGCCGTTCTTTTCTTCGACCCCCGCGCTGAAAGAAGTGCAGGGCTTCGACAAGCTCAGCCCGGACGGGTTCGGGTTGCGGAGGGGCGCACTGTGAGCTTGCAGGACAAGGACCGTATCTTCACCAACGTCTACGGCTACCAGCCGTGGAACCTTGCCGCTGCGCGCGCGCGGGGCGATTGGGACAATACCAAGGCGCTGCTCGAGAAGGGCCGCGATGGGATCATCCAGGAAATCAAGGACTCCGGGCTGCGCGGTCGTGGCGGTGCGGGTTTCCCCACCGGCATGAAGTGGTCGTTCATGCCCAAGGAATACAAGCCCGACCGTCCGGGGTTCCTGGTGATCAACGCCGACGAATCCGAGCCGGGTTCGTGCAAGGACCGCGAGATCATCCGGCACGATCCGCACAAGCTGATCGAGGGCGCGCTGGTGGCGGGCTTCGCGATGGGCGCGCGCGCGGCCTATATCTACATTCGCGGCGAATACATCCGTGAGGCTGAGACGCTGTTCGCCGCCGTGCAGGAAGCGTATGACGCCGGGCTGATCGGCAAGAACGCCAGCGGCTCGGGCTACGACTTCGACGTGTTCGTGCATCGCGGCGCCGGCGCCTACATCTGCGGCGAAGAGACCGCGATGATCGAGAGCATCGAGGGCAAGAAGGGCCAGCCGCGCCTGAAGCCGCCGTTCCCGGCGGGCGCCGGCCTGTATGGCTGCCCGACGACGGTGAACAACGTCGAGAGCATTGCCGTTGCGCCGACGATCCTGCGGCGTGGCGCGGCGTGGTTCTCCAGCTTCGGCAACGAGAACAACCGGGGCACCAAGCTGTTCCAGATCAGCGGCCATGTGAACAAGCCGTGCGTGGTCGAAGAGGCCATGTCGATCTCGTTCGAGGAGCTGATCGAGAAGCACTGCGGCGGCATTCGCGGCGGGTGGGACAACCTGCTGGCGGTGATCCCCGGCGGTTCCTCGGTGCCGCTGGTGCCGGGCGAGCAGATCCGCCACGCGGTGATGGACTTCGACGGGCTGAAGGCGCTCGGCTCCGGCCTGGGCACCGCTGCCGTGATCGTCATGGACAAGTCCACCGACATCGTTCGCGCCATCAGCCGGCTGTCGTACTTCTACAAGCACGAGAGCTGCGGCCAGTGCACGCCGTGCCGTGAGGGCACCGGCTGGATGTGGCGCGTGATGGAACGCCTGCGCACCGGCGACGCGGCGGTCGAGGAAATCGACATGTTGCAGCAGGTGACCAAGCAGGTCGAAGGCCACACGATCTGCGCGCTGGGCGACGCGGCGGCGTGGCCGATCCAGGGTCTGATCCGGCATTTCCGTCCGGAGATCGAGCGCAGGATTGCCGAGAACACGCGGGAGGCGGCGGAGTAATGCCCAAGGTAACCGTAGACGGCGTCGAACTCGAAGTTCCTGCGGGCGCGACCGTGCTCCAGGCCTGCGAGCTGGCCGGCAAGGAAATCCCGCGCTTCTGCTATCATGAGCGGCTGAGCATCGCCGGCAATTGCCGGATGTGCCTGGTCGAAGTGTCGCCCGGGCCGCCGAAGCCGCAGGCCTCGTGCGCGCTGCCTGCCGGCGAGGGGCAGGTCATCAAGACCGACTCGGCGATGGTGAAGAAGGCCCGCGAGGGGGTGATGGAGTTCCTGCTCATCAACCACCCGCTCGACTGCCCGATTTGCGACCAGGGCGGTGAGTGCGACCTGCAGGACCAGTCGGTGGCCTATGGCCGGGGCGCCAGCCGCTACCACGAGCACAAGCGCGCGGTGACCGACAAGAACATGGGCCCGCTGATCGCGACGACGATGACGCGCTGCATCCACTGCACCCGCTGCGTGCGCTTCTCGGAAGAGATCGCCGGCGTGGATGAGATCGGCGCGCTCTATCGCGGCGAGGCGATGCAGATCACGACGTATCTCGAAAAGGCCGCGAAGCATGAGCTTTCGGCCAACGTGATCGACCTGTGCCCGGTGGGCGCGCTGACGTCGAAGCCCTATCGCTTCGAGGCGCGGCCGTGGGAGCTGAAGAAGACGCTGAGCATCGACGTTTCCGACGCGGTGGGGGCGAACATTCGCCTCGACAGCCGGGGGCGTGAGGTGCTGCGCATCCTGCCGCGCGTGAACGATGACGTGAACGAGGAGTGGTTGAGCGACAAGGGCCGGTTCCAGGTGGACGGGCTGACCAAGCGCCGCTTGGACAAGCCGTTCCTGCGCAAGGATGGCAAGCTGGTTGCGGCCACGTGGGACGAGGCGTTCGGGTTCATCGCCCACGTCAACCCGGGCGCGTCGGTGGCGGCGATCGCCGGCGACATGGTCGATTGCGAGACGATGTTCGCGGCGAAGGCGCTGCTGGGCGGGCTGGGCTCGACGCTGCTCGAAGGGCGGCAGACCGGGCTGGCCTATGATTGCTCCAGCCTCGCGGCGGTGAATTTCAACTCGACGTTTAGCGGTATCGAGACTGCGGATGCGATCCTGATCGTCGGCAGCCACGTGCGCTGGGAAGCGCCGCTGGTGAATGCCCGCCTGCGCAAGGCGGTGAAGGCTGGCGCCAAGGTCTTCGTGATCGGGCCGGAGTGGGAGACGACGTTCCCCGCGACCTTCCTGGGCGAGGATGCGGCGCTGGTGGCGAACCTGCCGCAGGCGGCGGCGGATGCGCTGTCGGCGGCGGCGCGTCCGGCGGTGATCCTGGGCGGCGGCGCGTTGGCCAAGGGCGCGCTGGGTCCGGCGCTGGCGCTGGCGGCGAAGTACAACCTCGTCAAGGACGGCTGGAACGGCTTCAACGTGCTGCACATGGCGGCCAGCCGCATGGGCGGGCTGATGCTGGGCTATGCGCAGGCGGGCGGTATTGCCGATGTCGTCGCGGCCAAGCCGAAGCTGGTGCTGTCGCTGGGCGCGGACGAGGTGGACTACACGAAGTTCGCCGGGTCGATCATCGTCTACATCGGCCACCACGGCGACAAGGGCGCGCACGCGGCGGATGTGATCCTGCCGGCGGCGGCGTTTTCGGAGAAGGCGGGGACTTACGTCAACACCGAAGGCCGCGTGCAGTTCGCCGACAAGGCGGTGTTCGCGCCGGGCGACGCGCGCGAGGACTGGACGATCCTGCGCGCGCTGGCAGATAGCCTGGGCGTGAACGTGGGCTTCGACAGCTTTGCCGAACTGCGCGCCGCGATGGTGGCGGCGGTGCCGGCGCTGGGCGAGGAAGGGCTTGCCGACTACGGCGCGCTTCCGGCCAGCGGCTCGGGCGAGGCGGCTGGCGCGATCGGCTACCCGATCAAGGACTTCTACCTGACCAACCCGATCGCGCGGGCTAGCGCGGTGATGCAGCGCTGCTCGGCGGAATTGCTGCATGGTGAGGATTTCGCGGAGGCGGCGGAATGACGGAGTTCTTCCAAGACTTCCACCTGTTGGGCATTCAGGCGTGGCACGTCACGATGTCCTACGAGTGGGCATGGTTCCTCGCCACTATCTGCGGCATCCTGCTGATCGCGGTGCCGCTGATGGTTGGTGTGGCGATGATCATCTATGCCGATCGCAAGATCTGGGCGGCGATGGCGCTGCGGCGCGGGCCGAACGTGGTGGGGCCGTTCGGCCTGCTCCAGTCGTTCGCGGACGGGCTGAAGGTGTTCCTGCAGGAAACCATCGTGCCGTCGGCTGCGAACAAGGGCCTGTTCCTGCTGGCGCCGATTATCACCTTCACGGTGGCGCTGATGGCCTGGGCGGTGATCCCGTTCTCGGCGCGCGGCATTCTGGCGGACATCAACGTCGGCCTGCTGTATATCCTCGCGATCAGCTCGCTGGGCGTCTACGGCACGATCATCGCCGGCTGGTCGTCGAACTCGAAATACCCGTTTTTCAGTGCGATGCGTGCTTCGGCGCAGATGATTTCGTATGAAGTCTCGATCGGCTTCATCCTGATCTGCGTGGTGCTGTGGGCCGGCACGTTCAACATGAACGGCATCGTGCTGGCGCAGAAGGCGCATGTCTCGCTCGCCTATCTCGTGCCCGCGCTGGAAGGCATTCCGGTGCTGGGGTGGAAGGTCAACGGCTTCGTCGCGAACCCGCTGCTGTTCCCGATCTGGGTGATGTTCCTGATCTCGGGCATGGCCGAGACCCAGCGCGCGCCGTTCGACCTGACCGAGGCGGAATCGGAACTGGTGGCGGGCTATCAGACCGAATATTCGTCGATGAGCTTCGCGCTCTACTGGCTCGGCGAATATGCCAACGTGCTGCTGATGTGCGCATTGAACGCGGTGCTGTTCTGGGGTGGCTACCTGCCGCCGCTGGACTGGGCACCGCTTTACCTTGTGCCGGGCGTGGTCTGGATGCTCATCAAGATCCTCGGCTTCTTCTTCGTGTTCAGTTGGGTGAAGGCGACGGTCCCGCGCTATCGCTATGACCAACTGATGCGGCTCGGCTGGAAGGTTTTCCTGCCGCTCTCGCTGCTGTTCGTCTTCGTGATCAGCGGCTACCTCATGGCTACCGGACACTTCGCATGACCGTCGGACAGCTCATCAAGAGCTTCACGCTGTGGGAGTTCGTGAAGGCGCATTGGCTGACTTTCAAATATTTTTGGAAGCCCAAGGCGACGATCAACTACCCGTTCGAGAAGAACCCGCTTTCGCCGCGTTTCCGTGGCGAGCACGCGCTGCGGCGCTACCCCAACGGGGAAGAGCGCTGCATCGCCTGCAAGCTGTGCGAGGCGACCTGCCCGGCGCAGGCGATCACCATCGAGGCGGAACCGCGTGACGATGGCAGCCGCCGCACCACGCGCTACGACATCGACATGACCAAGTGCATCTTCTGCGGCTTCTGCCAGGAAGCGTGCCCGGTCGATGCCATCGTCGAGGGGCCGAACTTCGAGTACGCGACCGAAACGCGCGAGGAACTGCTCTACGACAAGGCCAAGCTGCTGGCGAACGGGGACAAGTGGGAGCGGGCACTGGCCGCGAACCTTGAAGCCGACGCACCGTACCGCTAATGGCGCGCGCGGTTCCCCCACACCCCGTCCGGGCTGAGCTTGTCGAAGCCCCGAACTTTGTTCTTGAGGTCAAAGAAATGCAGCCCTTCGACAAGCTCAGGGCAGTCGGTTGCTGGGAAAGGGGCGGTCTGTGATCCAGGTACTTGCCTTCTATCTGTTCGCCGCGCTGATGATCGGCGCCGGCCTGCTGACGATCACCGCGCGCAACCCGGTGCACGCCGTGCTGTGGCTGATCGTCGCGTTCTTCAACGCGGCCGGGCTGATGATCCTGCTGGGCGCCGAGTTCGTGGCGATGCTGCTGGTCATCGTCTACGTCGGTGCGGTCGCGGTGCTGTTCCTGTTCGTGGTGATGATGCTCGACATCGATTTCGCCACGCTGCGCGCGGGGTTCATGAAGAACTTCCCGCTGGGCGTGCTGATCGCGCTGGTGCTGCTGGGCGAACTGGTGATCGGCATCGGCGCCGAGAAGGCCGGGGCGATCAGGCTGGGCGTGGCCGGGGTTTCGGGCCAGACGCCGGTGGGGATGAGCAACATCGAGGCGATCGGGGCGCTGCTGTATAGCCGCTACCTGTTCCTGTTCGAGGCGGCGGGGCTGATCCTGCTGGTGGCCATGATCGGCGCGATCGTGCTGACTCATCGCCAGCGGACCGGGGTGCGCGGCCAGAACGTGTCGAAGCAGGTGGCGCGCCGGCCCGAAGAGGCGACCGTCAACCTGCGGCCTGAAGTGGGTAAAGGGGTCTCGCTGTGATCGGCATCGAACACTATGTCTTCGTCAGCGCGATCCTGTTCGTGCTGGGCGTGCTGGGCATCTTCCTGAACCGCAAGAACGTCATCGTCATCCTGATGGCGATCGAGCTGATCCTGCTGGCGGTGAACATCAACCTGGTGGCATTCAGCGCGTTCCTGAACGACCTGACCGGGCAGATCTTCGCGATGTTCGTGTTGACCGTCGCGGCGGGCGAGGCGGCGATCGGGCTGGCCATCCTGGTGATCTACTTCCGTGGTCGCGGCACCATTGCGGTTGACGACGTCAACCACATGAAGGGGTAATCTTCGTGAATTCGATCCTCTTCATCGTGTTCCTGCCGCTGCTGGCGGCGGCGATAGCCGGCCTGGGCAACCGGGCGCTTGGCAACACCGTGGCCAAGGCGCTGACCACCGGCGCGCTGTTCGCCAGTTGCGCGCTGTCGTGGCCGATCTTCCTGTCGTTCGTGGCGGGCACCGCGCACGAGAGCGTGACCCCGGTGCTGCACTGGGTCACCTCGGGCGCTCTCAACTTTGACTGGGAACTGCGCGTCGATACGATGACGGCGGTAATGCTGGTCGTCATCACCAGCGTCTCGGCGCTCGTCCACCTCTATTCGTGGGGGTACATGGACGAGGACCCGGACCAGCCGCGCTTCTTCGCCTACCTGTCGCTGTTCACCTTCGCGATGCTGATGCTCGTCACCGCGAACAACCTGGTGCAGATGTTCTTCGGCTGGGAAGGCGTTGGTCTCGCCTCGTACCTGCTGATCGGGTTCTGGTTCCAGAAGCCCTCGGCCTGCGCGGCGGCGATCAAGGCGTTCGTGGTCAACCGCGTTGGTGACCTGGGCTTCATGCTGGGCATCTTCGGCACCTACCTGGTGTTCGGCACGGTCTCGATTCCGGAAATCCTGCACGCGGCGCCGTCGATGGCGGGCAGCACGATCGGGTTCCTCGGGCACCGCTTCGACACGATGACGGTGCTGTGCATCTTGCTGTTCATCGGCGCCTGCGGCAAATCGGCGCAGCTGGGCCTGCACACCTGGCTTCCCGACGCGATGGAAGGCCCGACCCCGGTGTCGGCGCTGATCCACGCGGCGACGATGGTCACCGCCGGTGTGTTCATGGTCTGCCGGCTGTCGCCGATGTTTGCGACCAGCCCGGTGGCGATGGATGTCGTCACCGTGGTCGGCGCGGCCACCTGCTTCTTTGCCGCCACTGTCGGCACCACGCAGTGGGACATCAAGCGCGTCATCGCCTATTCGACCTGCTCGCAGCTCGGCTACATGTTCTTTGCCGCCGGCGTCGGCGCGTTCGGCGCGTCGATGTTCCACCTGTTCACGCACGCGTTCTTCAAGGCGCTGCTGTTCCTGGGCGCCGGCTCGGTGATCCACGCGATGCACCACGAGCAGGACATGCGGTTTTATGGTGGCCTGCGGAAGCAGATCCCGCTGACGTTCTGGGCGATGATGGCGGGTACGCTGGCGATCACCGGCGTCGGCATTGCCGAGATCGGCGGCTTCGCGGGCTTCTACTCGAAGGACGCGATCATCGAGGCAGCTTATGCGCGCGGCACCGATCTGGGGCATCTCGCCAGCTTCACCGGCATCTTCGCGGCGCTGCTGACCAGCTTCTATTCGTGGCGGCTGGTGTTCCTGACCTTCTACGGCAAGCCGCGCTGGTCGCAGTCCGAGCATATCCAGCACGCGATGCACGCTCATGGCCATGACGACCACGCGCACGACACGCACGGCCACGACGATCATGCGCATGGGCACGCGCATAATCATGGCCACGGCCATGACGACGGCACCGCGGGGTATCATCCGCACGAAAGCCCGCTGGCGATGCTGCTGCCGCTGGGCGTGCTGTCGCTGGGCGCGGTGTTCGCGGGTGCGGTGTTCCACGGCGCGTTCGTCGGCGTCGAGCATGGCGCGGCGTTCTGGAACGGCGCGCTGGTGTTCGATCGCGAACTGTTCGAGGCGGCCGAGCATATTCCGGGCGCGGTGAAGTGGGCGCCGTTCACGGTGATGCTGCTGGGCCTGTTCACCGCCTGGTATGCGTACCTTAAGAACCCGAAGCTGCCGGCGGCGTTCGTCGAACAGTTCGGCGTGCTGCACCAGTTCCTGTTCAACAAGTGGTACTTCGACGAGCTGTACAACTTCCTGTTCGTGCGCCCCGCCTTCTGGATCGGGCGGCAGTTCTGGAAGATCGGCGACATCGGGATCATCGACCGGTTCGGGCCGAACGGCGCGGCGTGGATCGTGGTCAAGGGCACCGTGGGGGCAAAGCGGCTGCAGTCCGGCTATCTGACCAGTTACGCGCTGGTCATGCTGCTGGGGCTGGTCGGCGCGGTCACCTGGGTCATTGCGGGTTAAGGCGGGGTAAGGACCAATGAGCGAATTTCCCATCCTGACCGTCATGCTGGCGGTGCCGATGCTGGCATCGCTGACGTGCCTCGTCGCCGATGCGCAGCGCGCCCGCGTCATCGCGCTGGGCGCCACGCTGGTCGATTTCGTGCTGGGGCTGCTGTTGTGGAAGGGCTACCAGGTTGGCGGCCCCCAGTGGCAGTTCGTCGAGAAGGCGCACCTGTTCGCGGGCTTCAACTGGGCGCTGGGCATCGATGGCATCGCGCTGGTGCTGATCGAGCTGTCGGTGTTCCTGATGCCGATCTGCATCCTGGCTTCGTGGGACGCGATCGAGAAGCGCGTTTCCGAATACATGGCGGCGTTCCTGCTGATGGAAACGCTGATGATCGGCGTGTTCACCGCGCAGGACCTGTTCCTGTTCTACATCATGTTCGAGGCCGGCCTGATCCCGATGTACCTGATCATCGGCATTTGGGGCGGGGCTGACCGCATCTACGCCAGCTACAAGTTCTTCCTCTACACGCTGCTCGGCTCGGTGCTGATGCTGATCGCGATGATGTGGATGGTGAACTTTGCCGGCACCACCGACATTCCGACGCTGATGGCGACGAACTTCCCGGTGGCGGCGCAGAAGTGGCTGTGGCTGGCGTTCTTTGCCAGCTTCGCGGTGAAGATGCCGATGTGGCCGGTCCACACCTGGCTGCCCGACGCGCACGTGCAGGCGCCCACCGGCGGTTCGGTGATCCTGGCCGGCGTGCTGCTGAAGATGGGTGGTTATGGTTTCATCCGCTTCTCGCTGCCGATGTTTCCCGAAGCCAGCGCGCAGTTCGCGCCGCTGATCTTCGCGCTGTCGATGGTGGCGGTGGTCTACACGTCGCTGGTCGCGCTGGTGCAGCACGACATGAAGAAGCTGATCGCCTATTCGTCGGTGGCACACATGGCGATCGTCACGGTGGGCCTGTTCGCGTTCAACCGGCAGGGTCTGGAAGGCGCGATGGTCGTCATGCTCAGCCACGGCCTGGTGGCCGGCGCGCTGTTCCTCTGCGTCGGCGTCGTCTACGACCGGCTGCACACCCGCGAGATCGACCGTTACGGCGGCCTTGCCATCAACATGCCGAAGTACGCGGTGCTGTTCATGCTGTTCACGATGGCATCGGTGGGCCTGCCGGGTACCTCGGGCTTCGTGGGTGAGTTCCTGTCGATGCTGGGCATCTACCAGATTTCGAGCTGGGTGGCGCTGGTCAGCGGCACCGGCATCATCCTCGGCGCGGCCTACATGCTGTACCTCTATCGCCGGGTCGTGTTCGGGGCGCAGCGCCATGCCGATGCGGCGGCGATGCCCGACCTGTCGGCGCGCGAGATCGTGATCCTGGCGCCGATCGCGGCGGCGGTGCTGTGGATGGGCGTGTACCCGGAAAGCTTCATCGCGCCGTTCCGCGCCGATATTGCCGCGCTTGATGCGCGATTGGCGCAGGCGAAACCGAAGGGGGATGCGGCGGTGACGCCCGGCCACATGATTGCCCATGAATCCGCAAAGTCCGGGGAGTCGGGCGAATGAACGCGCTGCTTTCGCTGCGGCTGATGGCCGCCGAGGATGTCCTTTCCATCGCGGTGCTGGTGCTGCTGCTGTTCGCCGCGTGGATGGGCGACAAGTCCACTCGCGCCTTGACGTGGGTTTCGGCGCTGACGCTGCTGGGCGCGGCCGCACTGGTGGTGCCGACGCTTTATGCCGGCCCTTCGGCCGATACCTCGGCGTTCTATGGCCAGTACAGCGCCGATGCGTTCAGCGCATTTGCCAAGGTGCTGATCTATCTGGCGGCGGCGGTGGCGCTGCTGATGACTCCGTCGTTCCTGGAACGGGCGGGCGCGGCGCGAGCCGAATACCCGCTGCTGGTGCTGCTGGCGGCGCTGGGCATGGGGCTGATGGTCTCGGCCACCAACCTGCTGACGCTGTACATCGGGCTGGAGCTGAACTCGCTGGCGGCTTACGTGCTGGCCGCGTTCGTGCGCAGTGACGAGCGTTCGGCGGAAGCGGGCCTCAAGTATTTCGTGCTGGGCGCGCTGGCCAGCGGCGTGCTGCTGTTCGGCATGAGCCTGGTCTATGGCTTCACCGGTTCGATCGACTTCGGCCAGATCCGCACCGCGCTGGACGGTGCGCATGGCGGCGCGGCCACCGCTGCGGGCGTGCTGTCGAAGGGCGCGCTGTTCGGCATCGTGTTCATGCTGGCGGGGCTGGCCTTCAAGATCAGCGCGGTTCCGTTCCACATGTGGACGCCTGATGTCTATGAAGGCGCGCCGACGCCGGTGACGACGCTGTTCGCCACCGCGCCCAAGGTTGCGGCGCTGGGGCTGACGATGCGCGTGGCGCTGTTCGCGTTCGGCCCGCAGGTCCATGCCTGGCAGCAGATCGTGGTGTTCCTGTCGCTGGCTTCGATCGTGGTCGGCGCGCTGGGGGCGATCGGGCAGGACAACATCAAGCGACTGATGGCCTATTCGTCGATCAACAACGTCGGCTTCATGCTGATCGGGCTGGCAACCGCCACCCCGGCGGGCGCCTCGGCGATGCTGGTCTATCTGGCGATCTATGTCGTCATGTCGCTGGGCGGGTTCGCGGCGGTGCTGATGCTGCGCGACGCCGAAGGCAACGCGGTGGAATCGATCGCCGATCTCGGCGGCCTGTCGCGCTCGCGCCCCGGGCTTTCGGGCGCGCTGGCGATGATCATGTTCAGCCTGGCCGGCATTCCGCCGCTGTTCGGGTTCTGGGGCAAGTTCGTGGTGTTCCAGGCCGCCGTGGAGGCCGGGATGCTGCCGCTGGCGACGCTGGGCATTGCCGCTTCGGTGATCGGCGCGTTCTATTACCTGAAGGTCGTCAAGGTCATGTACTTCGACGAGGCGACCGGCAAGGTGGCCGCCGGCAACGAGTTGGTGCATGGCGTCGTGCTGACGGTTTCGGCGCTGGTGCTGTCGCCGCTGGGCTATCTGGCCTCGGGCTGGCTCGGCAATCTGGCGGCCAGCGCGGCGGCCTCGCTGTTCCCTTCCTGATTTGACCCGCGCTTGATCCGCGTCGTCGGCGAAACCGGATCGACCAGCGCCGACATGCTGGTGCGGTTGGCAGGCGGTGAGCCGGTGGCCGAGGGCGAATGGCTGGTGGCCGATCGCCAGATGGCGGGCAGGGGGCGGCTCGGCCGCGCCTGGAGCGATGGCGCCGGCAATTTCATGGGATCGACCGTGGTGCACATCGGCCCGGGCAACCCGCCGCCGCCCAGTCTGGCGCTGGTGGCGGGGCTGGCGGTGCAGGCGGCGGTGGCGCCCAATGTTACCGCGCCGTCGGTGCCGCTGCTGAAATGGCCGAACGACGTGATGGTCGGCATGGCCAAGCTGGCCGGCATCCTGCTGGAACGGGCGGGGGATGCCGTGGTTGTCGGCATCGGCGTCAACCTGTCGCAGGCGCCCGAGGTCGCGGGGAGGGAGGTGGTCGCGCTGAGCCGGTTCGGCCCGGCGCCCTCGCGCGATGGCTTTGCCGGGACGCTGGCGCGCTGCTTCGCCGAGGAGCTGGGGCGCTGGCGGCAGTATGGCCTGGGCGCGACGATCACCCGCTGGCTGGCGGCAGCGCACCCGGTGGGAACGGCGCTTTCGGTGTCCGTGCCGGGCGATGGCCCTATTTCGGGGCAATTCGCCGGGCTGGATGACAGCGGGGCCTTGCGCCTGGCGCTGCCAGACGGCACGACGCGCACGGTCCATGCGGGCGAGGTTCTGCTCGCCTGAGTTTCCTGATGGGGTACCGGTCATGTTGCTCGCCATCGATGTCGGCAATACCAATGTCGTGTTTGCGCTGTTCGAGGCGGCGGTGGCGCCGGGGAAGCCCGGGGCGCTGACCGCGCGCTGGCGCATCGCCACCGATCCGCGCCGCACCGCCGACGAATACGCGGTGTGGCTGGTGCAGTTGATGGCGATCGAGGGGATCGACCGGGGGGCGATCGATCGCATCGTCGTTTCCACGGTGGTGCCGCGCGCACTGCACAACCTGGAAGTGTTGGCCAACAAGTACTTCGGGGTGCGGCCGCTCATCGCCGGGATCGGCAAGGCCAGCTATGGCATGGATGTGGATGTGGACGATCCGCGCTCGCTGGGGGCGGACCGCGCGGTGAACGCCATCGGCGCGCACGCGCGCTATCCCGGCGACCTGATCATCGTCGATTTCGGCACCGCGACGACGATCGACGCGGTGGATTTCAACGGCGCCTACAAGGGCGGGATCATCGCGCCGGGGATCAACCTGTCGCTGGACGCCCTGGTGGGCAACACCGCCAAGCTGCCGCGCATCGCCATCGAGCGGCCGCGCACCACCAGCGTGATCGGCACCAACACCGAGGACCAGATGCTGATCGGCATCTACTGGGGCTATGTGGCGATGATGGAAGGGCTGATCGCGCGGATGCGCGCCGAGATCGGCCGGCCGGCGACGGTGGTGGCGACCGGCGGGCTGGCCGCCCTGTTCGACAAGGTGAAGGGGCTGTTCGACGTGGTCGATGCGGACCTGACGCTGGAAGGTATTGCGCTGCTGGGTGAACGGGCAGCGACACGGTGAATGAAGGAAAACATGTGAAATCGGGAGACAAGCACACCGGAGATTCGTTCGATCCGGGTGACGAACTGCTGTTCTGCGCGCTGGGCGGTTCGGGTGAGATCGGCATGAACGTCAACCTCTATGGCTGCCGCGGCCAGTGGCTGATGGTGGACCTGGGAATGACGTTCGGCGCGGCGGAATACCCGGGCACCGAGCTGGTGTTCGCCGATCTGGAATTCATCGAGGAACGGCGCGACAGCCTGCTGGGCGTGGTGCTGACTCACGCGCATGAGGATCACATCGGCGCGGTGCCGTACTTTGCCGATACGCTGGGCGTGCCGCTTTACGCGACGCCGTTCACCGCGCGGCTGGTGATGGCCAAGCTGGAAGAGGCGGGGCTGGCGGATTCGGTGGAACTGAACGTGATCGATCATCTCGACCAGTTCAACCTGGGGCCGTTCGGCATCCGCTATGTGCCATTGGCGCACTCCATCGCCGAGGGCAATGCGCTGGTGATCGAGACGCCGCATGGCCGGGTGTTCCACACCGGCGACTGGAAGCTGGATGACGAGCCGCTGATCGGCGTGCCGGCCACCGCCGACGAACTGACCGGGATCGGCGATTCGGGCGTGCTGGCGCTGGTCTGCGATTCGACCAATGTGTTCAACCCGAACGCCTCGGGCTCGGAAGGCGATGTCGCGCGCGGGCTGCGGGAGGAAGTGGGCCGGCACAAGGGCAAGCGCGTGGTGGTGACGACGTTCGCGTCCAACGTCGCGCGGTTGCAGACGCTGGGGAGGGTGGCCGTGCAGACCGGGCGGCGGCTGTGCGTGGCCGGGCGCTCGCTGGACCGGATCATCGCCACCGCGCGGGCATCGGGCTACCTGAAGGACCTGCCGGACATCGTCGATATCGATACCGCGATGAAGCTGCCGCGCGGGCAGGTGCTGATCCTGGCCACCGGCGGCCAGGGCGAGGCGCGCGCCGCGCTGGCGCGGATTGCCGACCAGAATCACCCGGTATCGCTGGAAGCGGGCGACGTCGTGCTGTTCTCCAGCCGGCAGATTCCCGGCAACGAACTGGCAATCGGCAAGATTTCCAACCAGCTTGCCGATCGCGGCATCACCCTGGTGACCGACCGGCAGGCGCATATCCACGTTTCCGGGCACCCCGGGCGACCCGAACTGGAAGCGCTCTATGGCTGGATTCGGCCGAAGGTGCTGGTGCCAGTGCATGGCGAGATCCGCCACATGAAGGAACAGGCGGCGCTGGGCCGCCAGTGCGGCATCGGCCGCGCGGTGGAGCAGAAGAACGGCGATCTGGTGCGGCTGGCACCCGGCATCCCGGGCCGCGTGGCGCAAGTGCGCAGCGGGCGGCTGATCCTTGATGGCGACATCATCGCGCCCGCCGACGGCGAGGCGATGGTGATGCGGCGCCGGCTGGCCCACAACGGCATCGTCATGGTGGCGCTGGCCGATGGTGGGCAGGTCGAGGTGGAAGCCGTGGGCCTGCCGCTGGTGGAGGATTACGACGATTTCGTCGAGGAGGCGCGCGGCGACGTGCGCACCGCGCTGGCCAAGCTGAAGGGGGCGCTGCGGCGCGATCGTGCGGCGGTGTCGGAGGCGGCGCGGTTGGCGGCGCGGCGCGCGGCAACCCGGTGGTGCGGCAAGAAGCCGCATGTCCGCGTGCTGCTGCTGGAGAAGGGACTCGTTTGATGCCGCTCCGGATCACGTCAAAAACCGGTTCCCACTTTTTGACCCGGAGCTTTGTCTGATGCGCCTGTTTTCGATGATCGCGGTCTATGTGCTGATCTGGGTGCTGTCGGCATTTTTCGTGCTGCCGTGGGGCATTCGCAGCCATGACGATGACACCGCTGTCGAGCGCGTGGCCGGGCAGGTAACCAGCGCGCCGGTGAACTTCCGGCCGGGCCGGATCGTGCTGCGGGCGACGCTGCTGTCAGTGGTGCTGGCGGCGCTGTTCTTCGCCAACATGCATTATGGCTGGGTGGGGCCGGACATCGTCGAGAAGATCGTGCCGGTGCCGGCCGCGCTGAAGAGCATGACGCTGTACCAGTGAAGCTGGCCGGGCGTTTACGCCCGGAGCCGCTCGATCGACTGCGCCATCGCCACATAGAGCTTGCCCATGTCGGACGACAGCAGCGTGACGCCCAGCGCGTGGCCGTCGCGGGTGGACAGCAACTGGCGCAGCATCGCCTCGAAATCGTGGATGTAGTGTGAGACGTGCTCGCGGAAATCGCGGTCGTTCTCGTAGAGCTGGGCGATCGCCTTGGCCTCGCCGGTTTCCAGCAGGCGCACGGCGCGGCGGGTGAAGATGCCGCGATCGCCTTTCAGGTAGGACGACCACGCGGAATCCGAAACGTCGGTATCCAGCGCCTTGGCAATGTCGATGGCGCTGGAGTTCAGCGATTCGGTGATCAGCGCGGCGCGGCGCGAGAAGTCGTTGTCCACCTGCTCTTCGGCACGGGCGCGGGCGCGGGTGACGCGCGCTTCGAGGTGGCCGATCAGTTCGTTGACCTTGGCAAGCTGGTCGCGAAGCTGCACGGTCGCCTCGCGCGAGATGCCGGAGGCATGGGCAGCGGCCTGTTCGAGCCGGCCGCCGACTTCGGCCATATGCAGGCGCAGGGTCTTTTCGATGGCGGCGCCGCTATCCTCGCCAAGGCGGCTGGCGACCGCGGCGATGGCCTGGGTGCCGTGCTGCTCGATCCCGGCAACGGCGCTGCGGGCGGCGGCTTCCAGCGCGGCGATGGCTGTGGCAAGTTCGCCCTGCGCGCGCGCGGCGGTTTCACCGGCGGCACTGTCCAGCGTGGCGAGCGATTGCCGCAGGCCGGACAGCGTGGCTTCAAGGCCGGCAAGCGCGTCGCCGTGGCTGCGGGTGCGGGCGTCGAGTTCATCGTGGAGGCGGGTCAGCGCGGTGCCGGCCTGGCCCAGGCGATCCTGCGATTGCAGCACGTACTCCGAAAGCTCGGCGCCAAGCCCGTGCATCGAAACGACGCTGTCGTTCAGCGAGCGGGCGCGCGCTTCGATGTCCTGCAGGCGCTTGTCGCCCTTGTCGATCGCGTTGACGAGGTCATGGCCGGAATGGCGCGCACCGGCCTGGATCAGTTCCAGCAGGCGCACGCTGTTGTCGGTCAGCCCGACGATGGTGGCTTCGGTTTCGGCCAGCGCGGCGCGGGCCTGTTCGATGCGGTTGCCGATGGCGACAAGGCGGGCGGCCATTGTCACCTCGACCTGCTGGCCGGCGCTGGCCACGGCCGCGATCTGGTCTTCTACGCTGTCCAGCCCCGCGCGGGCGGTTTCGCTGCCCTGCGCCAGCGCGGCAAAGGTGGCTTCGTGCGCGGCGCGGCGACGGGCGATCTCGGCGTCCAGCCCGCCCAGCAAGGTACCCAGCCGGTCGACCGCCGCCTGTTCGGCCGCCTCGGCAGAGACGAGACGGCGACCCGCTTCGGCATCGAGTCGCGCGGCCTGCGCCAGCGTCTGCCGCTCCAGATCGGCCAGCGCTTCGCCCAGCGCGGCGACGCGGCCGGCGGCAGCGGCGGTGGCGGCCGCTTCGGCCTCGGCAATGCGGGCGTGGGTGCCTTCCAGCGCGGTGTCCACGCCGGAGAGCGCGGTGCGCCAGTCATCCAGCGCCGCCGCCTCGCCATCGCGCAGGCTGCGCGACATCGCGGCGGATTCGTCACGCAGCGCGTTGAGGCGGGCGCGCAGCGAGGTCAGCCCTTCGGCTTCGGCCTGGTCGAGCGCGTCACGGGCGGCGGTGATTTCCTGTGCCAGCGTCGCGGCGCGCTGGTCCAGCAGGGTGTGTGCGGCGGCCTGATGATCGAGCAGGGTCTGCTGGAAGCCGGCTGCGCCCTGGGCAAGCGCTTCGGCGCGGGCGGCGGCGGCGTGGTCGATCGCCTCGCTGCGTTCGCCGAATTCGGACAGGATTTCGTCGAAGCGGGCGCGCAGGGTCAACACCTGACGCTCGCTGGCCTGGCCGAAGGTGTTGAGGCGGTTGAAGCCGGCGATCAGTTCCTGAAGCTGGGCCTGCGCGGTGCGGCCGGCGTTGCCGATGTGGTTGGTGACGTCCTTGGCGGCACTGGTGATCACCGGAAGCTGGCCGCGCAGGCGCTCCATGTTCTCCAGCGCGGAGGCACTGACGCTGCCGATTGCGTCCACCCGGGCGCCGTTGTCCTGAATCAGCGTGGCAAGGCGGCCGGCATGTTCGCTGAGCCGCTCGACCGCGACGCGACCGACCGCTTCGAGATCGCGCGACTGGGCGGCGATGAATTCTCGCGCGAGGCTGAGTTCCTGGTTGGTGACGGTGAGGCGGGCTTCGAGCCGGGCCGATTCTTCCGAAAGCGCGCGCGCGGCATCGAGGAACCGGCCCGATTCGCGGCGGCTGGAGCGCTGGACGATCAGCCACAGCACCGCCAGCAGCATCACCGGCGCCGCCCAGGCGCCGACGAGACCGGACAGCGCTGCCGGGTCGCGGCGGACGATGAGCGGGAGATTGGCGGTGATGAACCACGCCGTCCAGCCGAGGCCGAGAACCGCCGTCGCAACGGCGGTCCATGTGCCAGAACCAGCCCGACCGGCGCGGTGGGCGGGGGCAGCGTCATCCCAGGCTTCGGCAGCCACGTATTCGCTGGCATCGCCTGGCAAGGAAGCCGAGAAATCGGGTGCGGGCATACCGGGAACATCCTCCCCGGTGGGCGCCTCGGGCTGCGTGGCCGCGTCGCCGACAGGTGCGAGCGATGCGGGCGCGTGCCCGGCGATGGTATATTTTCCCCCGGTCATCCCCCCTGAATAGCACGAGCGGGCGGTTGATAAAGCCGCGTTAATGGTTTCGGGTTAAGACGATCGTCATGGCTTACCTTTCAGGCGATCTCGACGCGACCCTCAGCGCTGCGGCAGGCGACGACCTGGAGCTGTTCGTCGAACTGCGCAAGGCCTTCGTGGAGAGCATCGACCGCCAGATCGACCTGCTTCACCGTTCGCGTTGCGATGGCAACTGGCAGGTCGCGGCCATGCGACTCAAGGGCTTGGCGGCCAGTTTTCATGCCGATCCGCTGATCGCGCTGGCCGATGAGGCGCTGGAAGGTGCGCCGGGTGATCCGGTGACGCTGCGGCGGCTCAAGCAGTTCCTGAGCGACGTGGCTGCCTGAAACCCGCCTGCGCGACTCGCCACGGCGCGGGCCTGTCATAACCATTTCGTGGACATCGGGCCGGAACGGGTGCCGGATTCCACACAATATGGCATCATTTGTACAAACGATTGATATCGGCGCGCTTGGCAGGGCGATGCCGCTTCTCTAAGACGCGCACGCATCCTTGGAGAAGCCCTGCGTGCGTGTCGCCCTGCTCACCATGATCGAGCCTGCCGGCGGGCCATCGGACAGCCCCGGGGCGGGCGTGTTGCGTGGCGCGCTCAATCTGGGCGGGGTATCGCTGGCGCGCCATCAACTGGGCACGATGCTGGCCGTGGGGTGCGACCGCGTGATCTGCGTGGCGCAATCGCTGGATCAGGAAATGCTGGCGCTGCAACAGGTGGCTGAGCACGCGGGTGCCCGCTTCCATGTCGTTTCGGGGCCGCATGGCCTGCTGGGGCTGGTGACCGCCACCGATGAGATTCTGGCGCTGGCCGATGGGCAGAGCGCCGATACCGCCGCCGTGCGCGAATTGCTGGACCACGGTCCGGTGGTGCTGGTCCAGCCCGTGGTGCGCGGATTGCAGGACGGTTACGAGCGGATCGATGCCGATCAGGCGTCGGGCGGCGCATGGCGCATTCCGGGCCGGCTGGTGGAACGGCTTGCGGAACTGCCGCCCGATGCCGATCCGTTCTCGGCGCTGATGCGAATCGCGCTGCAGGCCGGGATCACCCGTCGCGCCGTGCCCGATGCCATGCTGGCCAGCGGCCGCTGGAAGCTGGTGCGCGGCGAGGGTGACGCGCACGCGCTGGAACGGGACTGGATCAGGCTGCATGTCGGCATTTCCGGGCCGGGCAATCCCACGTTCCTGGCCGCGCAGATGCTGGTGCGGCGGTTCGGCGGCGCCCTGCTGCACAGCGGCACTGGCGGCAATATCGTCGCTGCGGGCGGGGTTGCGACGCTGCTGACCGGTCTGGTGGCCGGATGGTTCGGTCATGGCACGATCGGCTTCGGCATGGCGGCGCTGGCCTGGCTGGTGTTTCTGGTCGCGGCCTTGCTGGGCAAGGTCAGCCGGGCGACGTTGCGGCTGCCCAGGCCCCGGTTTTCGCGCATCGTGGCCTATGGCGCGCTGGTCGATGTGTTGCTGGTGGTGCTGACCGCGTGGTCGATGCGTGCCGGATCGCGGGGACAGTTGCCGTTTTCGGCGCTGTTTGCGGCGGTGGTGCTGGTCAGCGGGTGCCGGCTGGTGGGATCGGGCGGGCGTCAGCGCTGGCGGGTGTGGCTGCAGGATCGCGGCCTGCTGGCCATAGCGCTGAGCATCGGCTCCGCGTTCGGCGCGCTGGGGTGGCAGGTACAGGGCATGGCGATCGGCGTGATCGTGGCCGGGTTGGCCGCGCAGCGGGTCGCCGCCGATTCCGCAGCCCCGACGCAATTGAGCTAACGCCAGGTTAACCGGGGTCGGCTAGACCCGATTCATGAGCGACGCGGGTTCCTCTCCGAAGCCGGCCGAAAGGACCGAAGCTGCCATGCGCACGCGCCTGGCGCAGGGCGATGCCGTGCTGGGAACCGTGCCCGGGGTGCTGCGCCACCTGCTGGTGCATGACGATGGGGCGCTGTTCTCCGAAGCGCTGCTGGCGCGGACTCGGGGTATGCTGGCTGATCTGGCCACGCAGTTTGCAGCGGTGCTGGCGGATGGCGGGCGGACGTCGGTTGGCACCCGGCCCGATCCCGAGGTGATTGACGCGGTGGGCCATGCTCTGGTGGCCGTGCCGGGCCTGCTGGCGCACGTTCATGCCCATGCCGTGGAATGGCAGGTGGCCGAGACGCTGCAGGAGCGGCTGGGGCTTGATCCGGTGCTTTCTCCGTTGGTCCAGGCGCTGGTGGCGTCGCCCGATGGCGAGACCGGGGCGGCGGCGATGAAGATGCTGGCGGCGCAGGCGCGGTTCGTGCAGGCCCAGCGCCACATGCGTTTGCCGCTGGCGGAATTGCCGCCCGACCTGTTGCATGTCGTGCTGGCGGCGCTGGCGCCGCTGGATGACGAAGGACGGGCAGCCGAAGCGATCCGGCAGGCCTATGACGAGAGCGCGACCCGGCTGGGGCTGCTGGCGCGGGTGGTGACGTGCATGGGGGCGGGCGCGATTGCGGCGCTGTCGCTGAGCCACGGCGGGCTGGCACTGTTCGCGACGACAATGGCGATTGCCTGCGATCTGCCGCGCGATGTCTGCCTGATGACGACTCAGGAAGGGCAGGCCACGCGCATGGCGCTGGCCTTGCGCGCGGCGGGCCTGCGTCCGACGGTGATCGAGGACGTGTTGCTGGCGTTGCATTCGGGCGCGCAGGCGCCGCTGGGGGTGGCTGACATTACCCCCGAACGGGCCTCGGCGGTGCTGGCCGAATCGGCGCTTTCGGATGCGGGCGTGGTCGCGCCGCTGGCCGGATCGGCGGGCTGAACGATGTCGGTTCCACAATCTTCCGCGCTGACCGCGCAAACCGATGGCGCCGGGCGCCTGATCGAGGCCGGCGAGGCACTGGCCGGGCTGCAATTGCGCTGCGGCGGCGCCATTCCCGGCGAAATCGCGATTCCGGCGCTGGCCGATCTGGTGGACAAGGCGATGCGCTTCGGATTGCGGCTGGCACGGCCGCTGGTGGCGCAGGACGGCGAGGATGAAGTGCGGGCATGGGCCGAGATCGAGCCGCTGGCCGCGCCCGACGATGGCTGCCGGATCGTGCTGCGGCACTGGCAATCGGCGCCGTTGGCGGCAGAGGACCCGGCGGCCGCCGTGCGGCTGCGCGCGCGGATCGACCAGGCGCTGGCGGAACTGACCGCGCGGCTGGACGCGCGGCAGGGCGTGCTGGCGGTCGATTGCGACGCGGCCGATCTGGCGCCGCTGGCGGCGGCGATGCGCGCAGGGCCGGGGAGGCCGTGGACCGATTTCGTCGCGATCGTCGGTGACAGCCATCGCCAGCCGCTGCACTGGCGGCTGCTGGACGGCAGCAGGGTGCGCGCGGAAGGGTCCGAGCGCGAATGGCGGGTCAGCCTGGTGCCGCTGGGCATGATCGCGGGCGATCCGGCCGGTTTCGAGCTGGCGCTGACCAGCGATGCGCCGCCGCCGGTTGCACCCGGCCTGAACCCCGTCGCGCGCGAGGAGATGCTGGGCGAACGCATGGTGGGGCGCGAGCTGGCGCCGGTGCTGCGCCAGCCGATCGCGCGGATCATCGCCAATGCCGAGACCATCCGGCTGCGGCTGGCCGGGCCGCTGGGCGACGATTACGCGGGATATGCCGCCGACATCGCCACCGCCGGGCAACACCTGCTGGAACTGGTCGATGACATGGCGGACCTGGAAGTGATCGAATCGCCGGCGTTCGCCACCGCGCGCGATCCGATCGATCTGGCCGAAGTGGCGCGGCAGGCCTGCGGCATTCTGGGCGTGCGGGCCCGCGAAAAGGGCATCGTGCTGGCGCCGCCGGGGCCGGGCGAGACGCTGGCGGCCACGGCGGAATTTCGCCGCGTGTTGCAGGTGCTGCTGAACCTGGTCGGCAATGCCATCCGCTATTCGCCGGAAAATTCGCGCATCGAGGTGCGACTGCAAGCGGCCGGCGCAAACGCCCGCGTGGTGGTGGCCGACCAGGGGCCGGGCATGACCGACGAGCAGCAGGGGCGCGTGTTCGAGAAGTTCGAGCGGCTGGGGCGCAGCGGCGATGGCGGTTCGGGATTGGGGCTCTACATCTCGCGGCGACTGGCGCGGGCGATGGGGGGCGAGCTTTCGGCGGAAAGCGCGGCAGGTGAGGGCGCGCGGTTCACACTGGAAGTGCCGGCGCGGTAACAACCCCGACAGCGCTGTGCGGATCGATCCGCAACGCAAAAAGGCCCGGTTTGCACCGGGCCTTTTCGTTTTGCGCGAAACGCTGGATCAGCGCTTGTCGAGCGGCAGGTAGGGGCGCTCGGTCGGGCCGGTGTAGAGCTGGCCCAACCGATTTCTCTTGAGAAATCGGCGTTTGGATCGGCCGCGCTTGCCCGACCTCAGCGCTTGTCGAGCGGCAGGTAGGGGCGCTCGGTCGGGCCGGTGTAGAGCTGGCGCGGACGCCCGATCTTCTGGTTGGGGTCCGAGATCATTTCGTTCCACTGCGCCACCCAGCCGACGGTGCGGGCCAGCGCGAACAGCACGGTGAACATCGTCGTCGGGAAGCCGATCGCCGAAAGGATGATGCCCGAGTAGAAATCGACGTTGGGGAACAGCTTCTTGTCGATGAAGTACGGGTCGTTCAGCGCGATGTGTTCCAGTTCCAGCGCGGTCTCGAACAGCGGGTCGTTGACCTTCAGCGCGTCGAATACCTCGCGCACGGTCTTCTGCATGACGGTCGCGCGCGGGTCGTAGTTCTTGTAGACGCGGTGGCCGAAGCCCATCAGGCGGAACGGATCGTTCTTGTCCTTGGCGCGCTCGATATAGTGCGGAATGCGGTCGGGCGTGCCGATTTCGCGCAGCATGTTCAGCGCGGCCTCGTTGGCACCGCCGTGCGCGGGCCCCCACAGGCAGGCGATGCCGGCGGCGATGCACGCGAACGGGTTGGCGCCCGACGAACCGGCGAGGCGCACGGTGCTGGTCGAGGCGTTCTGCTCATGGTCTGCGTGGAGGATGAAGATGCGGTCCATCGCCTTTTCGACGGCGGGGATCACCTCGTATTCCTCGGCGGGGACGCCGAAGGTCATGCGCAGGAAGTTGCCGGCATACGAAAGGTCGTTGCGCGGATAGACGAACGGCTGGCCGACCGAGTACTTGTAGGCCATTGCCGCGATCGTCGGCATCTTGGCGATCAGGCGGTGGCTGGCGATCTTGCGCTGCAGCGGATCGGCGATGTCGGTGGAATCGTGGTAGAACGCCGACAGCGCGCCGACGACGCCGCACATGATCGCCATCGGGTGGGCATCGCGGCGGAAGCCGTTGAAGAAGCTGGTGAGCTGCTCATGCACCATCGTGTGGCGGCTGATCGTGGTGGAGAACTTGGTAAGTTCATCGCCGGCGGGCAGTTCGCCGTTAAGCAGCAGGTAGCACACTTCCATGAACGACGAATGCTCGGCCAGGTCGCCGATGGCATAGCCGCGGTGCAGCAGCACGCCTTCGTCACCGTCGATGTAGGTCAGCGCCGATTCGCAGCTTGCCGTGCTGGTGAAGCCGGGGTCGAACGTGAACATGCCGGTCTGGCCATAGAGCTTGCGGATATCGATCACGTCCGGACCGACGCTGCCCTTCAGCACCGAATAGTCGAAATCCTTGCCGCCCGCGTTGAGCTTTGCCGTGTCACCCACCTTCTTCACTCCCTCATGATTGCGTGGCCGGCGCCGCGACCGCCTGATCGGCGATCCGCGCCAGCGCCTCGTCCCGGCCCAGCAGGACCAGCACGTCGAAAATTCCCGGCGAAACCGTCTGCCCGGTCAGCGCGGCGCGCAGCGGCTGGGCCAGCTTGCCCAGGCCCAGGCCCAGCGTTTCCGCCATCGCCTTCAGACTGGCTTCCAGCCTATCGGTTGTCCAGACCGTTTCACCGGCCAGCCGTTCGTGAATGCCGGCCAGCAGCGCGCGCGCATCGTCGTGCAGCAGCGCCGCCGCCTTGGCATCGACCGGCAGCGGCCGCGTGGCGGACAGGAACGCGGCGCCGGCGGCCAGTTCGTTGAGGTCCTTGGCGCGAACCTTCATCACCGGCATCGCCCGGGCCAGCAGGTCCAGCGCCGGGGCCTGCTCCATCCGTGCCGCCACCAGTTCGGCCAGCCGCGCATCGTCAGCCTCGCGCAGGTAGTGGCCGTTGAGGTTGAGCAGCTTGGCGGTGTCGAACCGTGACGGGCTCTTGCCGACATGGTCGATATCGAACCATTGCACCGCCTGTTCGCGGCTGATGATCTCGTCGTCGCCGTGGCCCCAGCCGAGCCGCAGCAGGTAGTTGAACATGGCTTCGGGCAGCAGGCCCAGCTCGTCGCGATAGGCATCGACGCCCAGCGCGCCGTGGCGCTTCGACAGCTTGGCGCCGTCCGCGCCGTGGATCAGCGGGATGTGCGCATAAGCGGGATCGGGCCAGTTGCCCTCGATGCTGTGCATGGCGCGCAGGATGACGAGCTGGCGGAACGCGTTGTTGAGGTGATCGTCGCCCCGGATGACGTGGGTTACGCCCATGTCGTGATCGTCCACCACCACCGCCAGCATGTAGGTGGGTGTGCCGTCGGAGCGAAGCACGATGAAATCGTCAAGTTCGGCATTGGCGACGGTGACGCGGCCTTGCACCAGATCGTCGATCGCGGTTTCGCCGTCGCGCGGGGCCTTCATGCGCACCACGTAAGGCTGGTCGGACGGCCACTGATCGGGCGTGGCGTCGCGCCATTCGCTGTCGATGCGGAACGGACGGCGTTCGGCCTGCGCAGCCTCGCGCCGGGCGGCCAGTTGGTCCTGCGTCAGGTAGCAGCGATAGGCGTGGCCGGCGTCCAGAAGCTGGTGGGCAACGGCGGCGTGGCGGTCCGAACGGGCGAACTGGAACACCGCCGGTTCATCCCCACCCAGGCCCAGCCATTCGAGGCCGTCGAAGATGGCGTCGATCGCCGGTTCGGTGGACCGGGCGCGATCGGTATCCTCGATCCGCAGCAGGTAGGTGCCGCCGTGGTGGCGGGCGAACAGCCAGTTGAACAGCGCGGTGCGCGCGCCGCCGATGTGCAGGTAGCCAGTGGGCGACGGTGCGAAACGCGTGACGACCGGGCGGACTGCGCCACCATCGTCATTTGTTGCGCCGGCACTTGCCATCGACCCTGCCTTTCTCTTTGATGCGGCCATGACGGGGGAAGTCGGGGCCGCAGCCGCACATACCGTATCCACGCCCGCCGGGGCGGGGGATGACGCTGCACTGCAGCACGGCTCTTGGCGCGGTTTTGACGGCTTGTCCAGCGTGTGTTCCCGCATCATCGGCGATGTGGAACAATTTCTCGACGCGGCCGGGTTCGATCGCGGGCCGTGGCTGGCGGTGGGGTTCGGCGGCGGGGCGGCGGCGTGGTTCGCGCTGGCCAATCGCTGGCAGTGGCTGGCGCTGCTGGGGGTGTGCCTGGGGGCGGCGCTGCTGGCTGGCGCCATCATGTCGCGCGAGGGCAGATATCCGTTCCTGCGGCAGGCGATCTCGGCGCTGGCATTGGCGCTGGCGGCCGGATGCGGGGCGGCCTGGACCAAATCGGCCATCGTCGGCACGCCGCCGATCGGGGGCTTTGCGGTGGGCAGCTTGGCCGGGCGGGTGCTTGATCGCTATGACCAGCCCGCGCAGGCGCGCATTCGGCTGACCCTGGCCACGCGCGAGCCGCGCACCGGCCGGGTCATCAAGGTGCGGCTGACGCTGCCGCAGGCCAGCGACCGGCCGGGGCTGGGCGAGGGCGCGGTGATTCGCATTCGCGCCCGGCTGATGCCGCCACGGCCGCCGCAATTGCCGGGTTCCTACGATTTCGCCCGCGCGGCGTGGTTCGACGGGCTGGCGGCCACCGGCTCGGCGCTGGGGCCGCCGCAGGTGGTGACGCCGGCGCAGCCCGACCGCTGGCTGGCGCGTGCGCGCCATGCGCTGGCCGATCACGTGCGGGCGCGGATTGCCGGATCGCCGGGGGGCATCGCCGCCGCCTTTGCCAGCGGTGATCGCGGGGGGATCGACTCTGCGGACGATCAGGCGATGCGCGATTCGGGGCTGACTCACCTGTTGTCGGTCAGCGGCCTGCACGTGGCGGCGGTGGTGGGGCTGGCCTATGGCGTGGTGCTGTGGCTGCTGGCGCTGTGGCCGTGGCTGGCGTTGCGGGTTCGCCTGCCGCTGCTGGCGGCGGTGGCGGGCGCGCTGGCCGGGATCGGCTACACCGTGCTGACCGGCGCCGAAGTGCCGACCGTGCGTTCCTGCATCGGCGCGTTGCTGGCGATGGCGGCGGTGGCGCTGGGGCGCAACCCGCTGAGCATGCGGTTGCTGGCGGTGGCGGCGCTGGCGGTGATGGCGGTGTGGCCCGAGGCGGTGGTGGGGCCAAGCTTCCAGATGAGCTTCGGTTCGGTGCTGGCGATCATCGCGGTGTCGCAGGCGGCGCCGACCAGGGCGTTCCTGGGGCATCACGGCGAACCGTGGGTGGTGCGCGGCGCCCGGCACCTGTTCATGATCCTGCTGACCGGCATGGTGATCGACCTGGCGCTGATGCCGATTGCGCTGTTCCATTTCCACCGCGCCGGGCTTTACGGTTCGATGGCGAACGTCTTCGCCATTCCGCTGACGACATTCGTGACGATGCCGCTGATCGCGCTGGCGCTGACGCTGGACATCGTCGGCGCCGGCGGTCCGGCATGGGTGCTGGTGGACTGGTCGTTACGGCTGCTGTTGCAGATCGCCCGTTTCACCGCCGGGCAACCCGGCGCGGTCAGCACGGTGCCGATGTTCGATGTCGCCGGATTTGCCCTGTTTGTTGGCGGCATGCTGTGGCTGGCGCTGTGGCGGGGCCGGGTGCGGCTGTGCGGGCTGGCACCGATCCTGGTGGCGCTGGCCATGTTGGCGCTGGCGCGACCGCCGGACCTGCTGGTGACCGGTGACGGGCATAACCTGGGTGTGACCGATGAGGCCAACGCGCGCCTGCTGATCCTGCGCGAGGGGCGCACCCCATTCACCAGTGACGCGATGCTGGCGGTGGCGGGAATGACCGGCGAGGTCATAGCGTTCGAGCAATGGCCCGGTGCAAAATGCAACCGCGAGGCCTGCCTGATGACGGTGGCGCGCGGCGGCCGGTTGTGGCGGGTGCTGGTGTTGCGACGGACCGGTTGGAACCCGCTGGCCGGAATGGGGCGGGCCTGTGCCGGCGCGGACATCGTGATCGCGCCGACCAAGCTGTTCGAGCCCTGTCACCCGGCGTTGGCGCTGGTGGACAAGACACTGCTGTTGCGTACCGGCGGGCTGGCATTCGATCTGGAAGCCCGGCGTGTGCGCACGGTTGCCGACAGCGAGGGCGAGCATCCGTGGTGGCGCTTTCCCCACCGGCTGGCGCGCCCGGTCGCGGATGAACCGGACGCCGCCCCCGAAGCACAGGCAACCGAGGCGGCAGCTCAGTGATAGCGGCGCAACAGCCCCGCCAGCTTGCCCTGAACCTGCACTTCCGCCGGGCGATAGAACTGCGGATCGTAGGCGGCGTTGGCGGGATCGAGGCGGATCATCCCGTCCTCGCGGCGCAGGTACTTCAGCGTGGCTTCCTCACCCCGGACCAGCGCGACGACGATCTCCCCGTCGCGGGCGCTGTCGGTGCGACGGATCAGCGCATAATCACCGTCGAGGATGCCGGCTTCCACCATCGAATCGCCCGAGACTTCCAGTGCATAGTGTTCACCCGCACCCAGCAACGCAGCCGGGACCGGCAGGGTGGAGTGCATTTCCAGCGCCTCGATCGGGGTGCCGGCCGCGATCTTGCCGTGGAGCGGAATTTCGATGACATCGTTCGCGGGTGCCGGAGCAGGGCGCGCGGCAGCGCGCAGGTTGGCGATGACGTCCGCCGTGCTAGGCGTTGCGGCAGAAGCACGGGCGGCGGGGGTGGCATCCTCCGGCTGGCGCAGCACTTCCAGGGCGCGGGCGCGGTTGGGCAGGCGGCGGATGAAGCCGCGTTCCTCCAGAGCGGAGATCAGCCGATGAACGCCCGACTTCGACTTGAGATCGAGCGCTTCCTTCATTTCCTCGAACGAGGGGGAAACGCCGGTATCTTCCAGCCGCTGCTGGATGAAGCGGATCAACTCATGCTGCTTGCGCGTCAACATCGTGCGTTACTCCCGTTAGTTCACGCAACGTCTCTCGAACGGATGCGGAACATGTAAGCAACGAAATTGCCCGCGTCAAGCAAATCCCAGTGGGAAAATCGTGACTTCGTCGCCGTCGCCGCGCGGCGGGGCATGGGCGGGAATGTCGATCAGCGCATTGCTGGCCGCCAATGCGCCCAGCGCGCCGCTGTCCTGCTGCACGGCGGGGTTGACGGTGGCGCCGTCCCAGATCGCGCGCTGGAACTCGCGGCGGGTGCCGCCGGCGCGCAGATTGCCGGCCAATCGCGCCGTGGCGGTGAACGGCAGCGGGTTTGCCGCACCCAGCATCGACCGCAGCAGCGGCAGCAGGAAGAAGTGCGCGGTGACGAGGCTGGAGGCGGGATTGCCGGGCAGCCCGACGACGATCTGCCGATCCTTGCGCGCGATCAGCAGCGGCTTGCCCGGCTTGATCGCCACGCGCCAGAAGTCGATCTCCGCCCCCCAGGCCTCCAGCGCGGGGCGAACCAGGTCATGATCGCCCACCGAGGCGCCGCCGCTGGTGACGATGACCTGCGCATAGCGCGCGCGCGCCAGCGCGTCGGCCATTGCGTCCATCGTATCCGCCACCGGTCCAAGCCGGTCGATCTTGGCGGGTACGGCGCCCGCTACCATCGCCGCCAGCATCGCGCCGTTGCTGGCGGGAATGCGGTGATCGGGGCAGGGCTGGCCCGGGGCGGCCAGCTCGTCGCCGCTGTCGAGAATGGCGATGTGGACCGGATGGCGGACAGGCACGTGGGTGTGCCCGCCGGCAATGCCCAGCGCCACTTGCGCCGGCCCCATGCGCGTGCCCGCCGGCAGCAGTTGCGCCCCATCGGCAAAGTCCATGCCGCAACGGCGGATGTGCTTGTGCGCGGGGAAGGGCGGCGTGCCGGTGAGGGTAATGGTGTCGCCCATGCGCGACACGTCCTCCTGCAGCACCACCGCACCGGCGCCGGCCGGCATCAGCGCGCCGGTGGAAATGCGCACCGCTTCGCCGGGGCCGACCACATGCGGTGAGGGATGGCCCGCCGCGCTTTCGCCCACCACTTGCCACGGCCCGGCCAGCGCGTCGGCCATCACGGCATAGCCGTCCATCGCCGACATGTCGGCCGCCGGCTGGGTGCGGCGGGCCAGCAGCGGCTCGGCCAGATAGCGCCCGGCGGCCTCCTCGATGGCGATGCGTTCGATCGGCTGCGGCTGGGCCAGCGCCAGCAGGCGGGTCTGTGCGTCCTCCAGCGACAGCGGTGGCGGCAGGCTCATTCCGGCGCGCTCCAGTCGCCCGACTTGCCGCCGCGCTTGGCCAGCAGGCGTACCTCGCCGATCACCATCGCCTTGTCGATCGCCTTGGCCATGTCATAGATCGTCAGTAGCGCGATGCTGGTTGCGGTCATCGCCTCCATCTCCACCCCGGTCTTCGCGGTCAGCGAGGCGGTGGCGGTGGCGCGAATGGCACCGTCCTCGAAGGCAAATTCGATGCTTACCGCGTCCAGCCCCAGCGGGTGGCACAGCGGGATCAGCTCGGCGGTGCGCTTGGCCGCCATGATCCCGGCAATGCGCGCGGTGGCCAGCACGTCGCCCTTCGGCACCTCGCCCCCCCGAATCGCCGCCAGCGCCGCCGGGCTCATGCGGATCAGCCCGGTGGCTATGGCAACGCGCGCGGTCGGTTGCTTGGCGCCGACATCGACCATGCGCGCATGGCCGGCTGCATCGAGATGAGTCAGTTCAGGCATGGCCAGCGCAATGCCAGAGGAGCGCGGGCGTGGAAACGGGAAAAGCAGGCGACACCGGCCGCCTGCTTTCCGTTAGCGCAGCGGCGCGCTCATGCGTCCGCCGAGGACCGCCGGAACGGCATCTCGGCCCGGAACCGGGCGTGGCGCGGTTCCGCATCGCCCAGCATTTCGACCGCATGAGTGACGTGCGCGAAGCTCAGCAGCATGTCGAGCAGCCGCCTTTCCTTGTCGTCCAGATCAGCCAGCGGCTTGGCGTCGAGCTGTTCCAGCGCCCCGGCGAGGATTGGTTTCACCGCCTCGAAAAAGGCCACGCGTTCCTCGGGCGTCGAATTGCCGCGGCGCGCATCGCGGTTGGCCGTGCCGGAAATCGCCCAGCGATCGACGAAGTATTCAAGCGCCTCGTACCCGGCGGGGAGTTGCTGGTTCATTTCACGTCTCCCTGGTCAGCGACTTCCGCCTTGTAGGCCTCCACGCGTTCCACCACGTTCTGGTAGAGGTGGCGGCACAGGCCTTCCATGTTCATGAAGTGGATATTCTTCAGCGCGCCCGAGAGCAGGCCCTTCTGCGCGCGGTTGATGATGTTGACGTCCTCGACATGGATGTCGTGGATCGCGCAGAGCGTGTATTCGCGGGCATAGCGCATCGAGGCGGTCTCGTCCGCGCTGGTCCAGTAGACGCGGATGACGCCGCGCGATTTCGTCGGCCCCAGCGGATAGACCTTGTGGCTGAAGTGCTGGATCGGCGTGCCGATGATGAAGAAGCTGGGGAACAGCGCGAAATAGGTGCGGTCCTCCGCCCCGCCCAGAATGCCCTGTTCCATGCCGATTCTGGCGGCGATGCCGAAGTTGAAGCCCTGCACCGGCTTGATCAGCGGTTCGGGGTTCGACCAGATCTGCTGGGTGCGGTGCGGGCCGTTGAAGCCATAGTTGTCCGGATAGCCATAGAGGTTGTCCTTGTGGACAGTGGCAATGCCGGTGCGGCCGTGGACATGGCGCAGGTGGTAGTTTTCCTGGAAATTGTCGTAAGTGATCTTCCAGTTGGCGTCGATCGTGTACTCGTATTCGGCGAAAGTGGTCGCCTTGGCCACGGCCATCGTTTCCATGCGGTCGGCATAGTCGCCCAGGTATTCGCGCAAGGTCTGCTTCGGCTCGGGGTCGAGGTTGATGAAGATCAGCCCGGCGACGACATCGACCGAGACCTTGGGAATACTGCACTGGTCCTTGGTCAGCGCGAACCGTTCGAAATCCGGCGCGGCGACCAGGCGGCCGTCATCGCCGAAGTTCCAGAAGTGGTAGGGGCACAGGAAATTGGCGCCCTTGCCCGATTCTTCCTCCACCAGTTGCGTGCCGCGGTGCGTGCAGGCGTTGTAGAACGCGCGGACCTTGTCGTCCTTGCCGCGCACGATGAGGATCGAGGCGTTGGCGAATTCCAGCTCGCGCCGAATCCATGATCCGGGCTGCGGCAGTTCGCACATGTGGCCCACTTCCAGCCACTCGCGCATGAAGATCGCCTTGCGCTCCAGCTCGTACCATTCGGCGTCGTAATAGACGTGGGCGGGGATGGGGTCGGTGCCCAGCCAGGCGACCTGTTCATCGGGCGACGTGAAGACGCGGGTCTGTTCGTTCATTGCGGGCAATTCCTCTCCCGACCCGGCGCGAAAAATTGGACAGTGCGGCGAGTCACGTCCAGTTTTTACGACAGAGTGTCGGAAGTTTCCTTGACCGATCTCAAGAACGGGGGATTTCAGCCCTCCAGCAGCGCGCGCGTGGCGGCGGTGACGTCCGGCTGGCGCATCAGGCTTTCGCCGACCAGGAAGGTTTTTGCGCTGGCTTGCAGCCGCAGCAGGTCGGCATGGGTGTTGATGCCGCTCTCGCAGACCAGCAGCGTGCCGACCGGGGCGAGCGGGGCCAGCCGCTCGGTGGTGGCCAGATCGGTGACGAAGCGCTTGAGGTCGCGGTTGTTGACGCCGATCAGGCGCGATTTGAGGGCGGCGGCGCGTTCCATTTCGGCCTCGTTGTGGACTTCCACCAGCACGTCCATGCCGCGTTCGAGGGCGGCGGCCTCGATCTCGGCCATCTGCGCGTCGTCCAGCGCGGCGACGATGATCAGGATCGCATCGGCCCCGATGGCGCGGGCTTCGGCCACCTGCCACGGATCGACCATGAAATCCTTGCGCAGGACGGGCAGATCGCAGGCGGCGCGGGCGGCGATGAGGTAGTCCTCATGGCCCTGGAAGTAGGGCGCGTCGGTGAGGACCGAAAGGCACGCGGCGCCGCCGGCCTCATAGGCGCGGGCGTGTGCGGGCGGGTCGAAATCGGGACGGATCAGGCCCTTGGAGGGGGAGGCCTTCTTGATCTCGGCGATCAGCGCGAAATGGCCTGCGGCGATCTTCGCTTCCAGCGCGGCGCGGAAGCCGCGCGGGGCGGTTTGCGCGGCGGCGCGGGCGTCGAGGCTGGCCAGCGAGGCGAGGGGCTTGCGGGCGGCGACTTCGGCGCGCTTGGTGGTGCAGATTTCGGTGAGTTTGTCGGTCATGGCCCCGCCCTAGCCCCGTCAAAATCGCGCGTCAAAATCGCTTGTCGATTTTGACCACCCAAAAGCTTCGTCAGTTCAACGTCGCCGCGACCAGCGGCGACACTCTGTGGAGCGTGGGACAGGGAATTGGGCTGGTTGCGTTGAGCGGGTTTGGCGAGCCAGGCGTTGGAACCGCTGGTGCCGTGAGGCTTGCATTTTTCGTGCAAATGCCGTATTGGAATAAACAGTCTCACCTGCCATGTGTAGGAAGAGCATTCGAGGTCGGTCCAGCCACGCTGGGTCGGCCTCAGTTCATTTTAACGGCCATGGAATTTATCCCGCTCGGCGCGAAGTGAGCGAAGGCGATGGCCTTGGTTTGTCTCATAAGCGGACCTGAGCAGCCAATAGCCGTCGCGTTTCGCCAAAATGACCAGGTATACCTCACCATACCAGAGCAGCACATTGGTCTCGGAGCGACGCTTGTTCTCCCACCACTGGATATTCTTGTCCGTGTTCCAGGCTTCTATCACATACTTGACCCAGCGAAGTCGCTCGCAGCGGCGCAAGTCAGGTAGGCGATCCTCCTCCACCTCGCCTTGTTGGACCAGATGCCAGAACGCAGCCCACTTTCCTTGCGTTTCAGGGAGGCGTCGGCATGACACCCTATCGCCGCGAAAGGTCAGCCCGCCTTGCGCGATTTCTCCAAGGAAGATCGCGTATAGTCGGGCTTCGTAAGCAGGCCAGTCCCCCTCGAACTGGAGCAACTCAGGCAAGCTCATCCCTCAGAACCCCGTGCTTCCCACACGAGCAGGTTGAACTTGGTGTTTGAAAAGGAGGCCGTCTGGGTCAGGGATTTTTGCCCCAGACGCGTGCGCAACTGTGCCAGCAATGCCTGCTTGGCCTGGCTGGTGTCGAGTCTTCGATTGGCGTAGCCGACAGCGCCGATGATCAAGTCGGTCAGTTGGAGAATTTCACTTTCGTGCGAGCGTATCTGCTCTACGCGTTCAACCGTCTTGTGGTTGAAGTCGTGGATGCTGTTGCAGAGAATATTGTGAAGATCGCGGATTTTTGGGCCGCCGCGCGTGTCTTTGACGTCGACATAAACCCGGTAGGCATGCGATGGTGAAATGACGTACTTCAGCATTGTGTAGTACATCTTGTAGTACCATTGATCGTGACTCTGCCCGAAACGGTCGTGGTCGAGTTTATCCTTTTCTGGCACCAACAGGCCACGGAAGCGGAGTTTGGGCTCGCTCAGAAAGTACTCTAGAACGTCAGAATAGAACGCCAGTTTGCCCGTCGAGACCTTGGTCCATTTGATCTCGAAGGTTGGCGATAGTCCGTGCCGACGCTTGATTGCTCGAAGCTGCTCATTAATCCGCGGGACTTCTCCGATTTCGCTCCACACACAGCCGAGCACCATGACAGGGATATTGTCCCCTTCAATGTGGCAGCTTTCATCGCAATAGAGGTTGTGGATCAATCGATTCATGCTGCCAATCTAGAGGCTTGGGAGTCTTGTGCAAGGCCGATGCAAATGGCGTTTCTCTCACAATCAACCATCTGGTTGCTTTCCTGCTCCCATCGGATCATGCTGCCACCAAGCAGCCCGAATCCGTTGGAGAGAACGCCATGGCCACCACCGCCGAGCCCCCCGTCAAGCCTGCCGCCACCCCGCAGGACCGCGTCGCCGCGCGCATGACCCATGCCGCGCAGCACGACCCGCAGTTTATTGCCGCGAAGTCGCTGCCGGAAATTCAGGCCGCCCGCACCGCCCCCGGCGTTTCGCTGGCGCAGGCGGTGAAGATCACGATGGAAGGCTATGGCCCGCGTCCGGCGCTGGGCAAGCGTGCCCGCGAACTCGTCACCGATCCGCGCACCGGGCGCAGCACCCTCAAGCTGCTGCCGCGTTTCGAGACTTGCACGTATGATGAGCTCTGGGGCCAGTCGCGGGCCATTGCCGCCGAGTGGCATGCCGATGGCTTCACCGCCGGCGACATGGTCTGCCTGCTGGGCTTCACCAGCCCGGACTATGCCGCCGTGCTGCTGGCGAACATGCATCGCGGCGGGGTGAATGTGCCGTTGCAGACCGCCGCGCCGCCGTCGCAGCATCGCGATATCATGGCCGAGACCGAGCCGAGGATTTATGTCACCGGCATCGAGTATATCGAGCTGGCGGTGGACGGCATCCTGATGGATTTCCAGCCTGGCCGCCTGATCGTGATGGATTACGACGCGCGCGACGATGACCAGCGCGACGCGCTCGCGGCAGGCCGGGCGCGGCTGGCGGCGGCGGGCAGTGCGGTGCGCGTGGATACGCTGGACGAGGTGATCGCGCGCGGTCGCCGGCTGGCCGAGCCGGAGGTATACTCGCCGGCGCCGGGCGAGGACCCGCTGGCGTGGCTGTTCTACACCTCCGGCTCCACCGGGACGCCGAAGGGGGTGATCTTCTGGCACAGCCTGACGATCACGCAGTGGCAGGCCGAGGCCAAGCTGCCGATGATCACGCTCAGCTTCATGCCGATGAGCCACGGCATCGGCAACGGCTACCTGCTGATGGCGCTGGCCGCCGGCGGCACCAGCTATTGCTCGCCCAGGGCTGATCTTTCGACGCTGTTCGAGGATCTGGCGCTGGTGCGCCCGACGATCTCGTCGCTGGTGCCGCGCGTGTGCGAACTGCTGCATCACCACTTCATGGCGACGGTGGACAAGCGCCTCGCCGCCGGGGCCGACCCCGCCACGGTCGAGGCCGACACCATGCGCTGGATGCGCGAGGAGGTGCTGGGCGGGCGGCTGTTCTCGGTGGGCTGCGGCTCGGCCTCGCTGGCGCCCGAGACTTACGCGTTCATGGAAGCCATGCTCGATATGCACATGGCGATCGGCTATTCTTCCACCGAGATCGCCTGGGGCACGGTGATGGTGGACTGGAAGATCCAGCGCCCGCCGGTCGAAGCCTACAAGCTGCGCGACGTGCCCGAACTGGGCTATTTCAGCACCGACAAGCCGCACCCGCGCGGCGAACTGCTGGTGAAGAGCAGCCGGTTTATGGGCGGCTACTACAAGCGGCCCGACCTGACGGCGGAGAAGGTCGATGCCGAGGGGTTCTATGCCACTGGCGACGTGATGGCCGAACTGGCGCCCGATCATCTGGTGTTCGTCGATCGCAGCAACAACGTCATCAAGCTGAGCCAGGGCGAGTTCGTGGCGATCTCGCGGCTGGAAGCGCTGTACATGCACGCGGCCGAGATCGCGCAGGTTTACCTCTATGGCAGTTCGGAGCGGCCGTATCTGGTGGGCGTGGTGGTGCCGGGCGACGAACTGCGGGCGGAACTGGCCGAGCGGCCCGAACACGTCCGGCAGGTCCTGCGCGCGGCGATGCAGCGCGTGGCGGAGGAGCAGAAGCTCAACTCATGGGAACTGCCGCGCGACTTCATCGTCGAGGGCGAGCCGTTCAGCCTTGCCAACAAGCTGCTGACCGAAGTGGGCAAGCACGCCCGGCCCAACCTGCGCGACCACTATGTCGAGCGGCTGGAAGCGCTCTACGCGAAACTGGCGGCGGACCAGATCGACACGCTGCGCGCGCTGCGCACCGGCGGGGCGGAACGGCCGGTGATCGAGGTGGTGCAGCAGGCGCTTCAGGCCTCGCTGGGCGTGGCCGAAGGCGATGTGCGGCCCGAGGTGCGCTTCGTCGATCTGGGCGGGGACTCGCTGTCGGCGCTGACGTTCTCGACGCTGCTGGGCGAGATCTATGGCGTCGAGGTGCCGGTGGGCGTCATCATCAACCCGGCGGGCGATCTGGCCGGCCTTGCCGCGTTCATCGAGGCGCTGAAGGGTGGTGATGGACAGCGCGCCTCGTTCTTCACCGTGCATTCGGCGGAGAATACCGAGGTTTACGCGCACGAGCTGACGCTGGACAAGTTCATCCCCGCCGAAGTGCTGGCGGCGGCGCCCGCCCTGCCGGCGGCGGCGGACGAGATCGCTTCGGTGCTGGTGACGGGCGTTACCGGGTTCCTGGGGCGGTTTCAGATGATGGAATGGCTGGAGCGGCTGCACGGCAAGGGCAAGGTCCATGTACTGGCGCGCGGGCACGATGCCGCCGGCGCGCGGGCGCGGGTGGAGGACGCGCTGGCGTCCGATCCGGTGCTGCTGGCGCGGTTCCGCGAACTGGCGGAGGGCACGCTGGAAGTGCTGGCGGGCGACATGGCGCTGCCCGGGCTGGGGCTGGACGAGGCCACGCTGGCGCGGCTGGCGCACGAACTGGACGCCATTGTCCACCCCGCCGCGCACGTGAACCACGTGCTGCCTTACCACCAGTTGTTCGCCGCCAATGTGGCGGGCACGGCCGACCTGATCCGGCTGGCGCTGACCACGCGGAAGAAGCACTTCCATTTCGTCTCGACGCTGGGCGTCATCGCGCTGGGCCATGCCGGGGTGGACGAGGATGGCGATATCCGCGCGATAGTGCCGTCCAGCGAGCTCGATGACAGCTATGCCAACGGCTATGGCACCTCGAAATGGGCGGGCGAAGTGCTGCTGCGCGAGGCGCACGCGCTGGCGGGCATTCCGGCAGCGGTGTTTCGGCCGGGGATGATCCTGGCGCACGCCACCTGCGCGGGGCAGCTCAACGTGCCCGACATGTTCACCCGGCTGGTCTACAGCCTGGCGGTGACGGGAATCGCGCCGGCCACGTTCTACGCGCAGGACCTTTCGAACGGCCGCCCCGGCGGGCGCTACGACGGTCTGCCGGTGGACCTGCTGGCGAAAGCGATCACCGCGATCGGCGTCGGGCACAAGGGGGGCTACCAGTCGTACAACCTGTCCGGCCCCACGGGCGAAGGCTCGGGCTGGGACGAGTTCGTGGACTGGATGATCGACGCCGGTTGCGACATCGAGCGCGTCGCCCCTTACGACGAATGGCTGCGCCGGTTCGAGACGGCGATGCTGTCGCTGCCCGAGGACAGCCGCGCGCAATCGGTGCTGGCGATCCTGGGGCCATACCGGCAGGTGCAGACCTCGATGGGCGGCGGCGGCGTCCCGGCGGCCCGCTGGCGCGAAGGCTGCGCGGCGGCGGGGCTGGCGGTCGGGCCGGTGTCGGCCGAGCTGATCGGCAAATACGTGGCCGATCTGCGGCATCTGGGGTGGCTGGATTAGAGCGTTTTTCGAACGGAGTGGAACACGAAGTGACTCGGAAAAACGCGGTAAAACAGAATTCTAGAGCACGCCCCGATCTGATTTGATCAGATCGGGGCGTGCTCTAGCGGTGGAGGCCCAGGAACCCGAAGCTGTTCGCGTCGAACTTGGCCTTCAGCGACGCGAACACGCCCTTGGTGGTGCTCTGCGCGGCGGCAAAGTCGCGGTCGCGATAGCCGGCGATGTTGTAGCCCAGCGTGAAGGCGACATCGCGCGACGGTGAGAAGCCGATGGCGGGGCCAACCGAGAATTGCGTGGTGTGGTCGGTGAGGTTGGTGCGGATCGAGGCGACGCCGCCGATCTCGAAGCGGTCGCCCAGCCTGATATGCGCGTCGATGCCGCCCAGCAGGGTGGTGCCGGCCAGCGTATAGCCGTCGTACTTATCGAAGTTGTGGCGCAGCGCCGCGAACACACCGATTTCGGTGCGTTGCGTCAGCTCCTCGTCGCCGTCCTGGTTCTTCAGGTGGCCGCGTGGCGACCAGTTGCCCGAGAAGCTGGCGATCAGGCGGCGCGAGTTGGCGTTGACGTTGCCGGCGGAGAACACCGAGGTGGCGGTTCCGGCAACGCCGGCGGTCAGCGCGGCACCGGGCTGCGCGGTGGCGGCGGCAATGCGGTCGGCGCGGTATTCCAGCTTGGTCAGATAAGCGAACGACGAATAGCCGGGGCGCGAGGCATAGGCGATCGCGCCGGTCGTCGTCTTGCTGAGGCTGCCGTCCGCGCCCTGTGCATCGGTGATGGCAAGTCCGGCGCCCAGCACCTTGCCCTCGCCAAGCTGGCGGATCGCGCCCACGGTCAGCCCCTTGCGGGCGGCCAGTTCGCCATCGCGCCATTCGCCGCGCGCGGTGACGGTCCAGCGTTCGCGCCGCCAGGTGCCGCCCAGCGTTACGGCGGTGAAGTTCTCGGCCAACTGGCCGTTGCCGTTGAGCTGGCCGCCCGAGCTGGCCGGCTGCGCGGCGTTGACCACTTTGGCCAGGTCGAACCCGCCCAGCACCTTGTTGGCATCCACGGTGGCGTCCAGCGTCACCGACTTGCCGACGTCGAGCGTCTGCGCCAGCCCGAACGCGGCATAGGAGCGCGCGCCGTATTCGGCGATGTCCTGCTTGCCAAACCCGGCCATCGCGCGCGCGCCGTGCCACGGCTGCAATTCCAGCCCGACGCGCCCGGTGCGGGCGCGGATCGCGTTGCCGGTGGCGATTTCGTAAGTGCCGGTCAACTTGACGGTGGGCGTCAGGCTGTAGCGCGCGGTCAGCGAATGGCGGGCGGGCAGGTCGATCGCATCCGTGCCGCCGATGCCGAAGCTGGTGGCGGCTTCCAGTTCGAGGCGGTTGTTCAGCAGGCGGCGGGTGGCCCCGGCGTCGATCACTGTCGAATTGGCGTCGCCGGTGGCGAGGTGGTCGAGGATGGTCGAGACGCCCAGCCGCAGCGTGGTCGCCTGGGTGCGGTATTCGCCCTTTACCTGCACCGCCTCGCGGTGGGTGGCGTCGGTCAGGCTGTCGTCATACCAGCTCGACCCGCTGAACGAGAGCGCCTCGGTGACGCGATACCGCGCGGTCATGCCCAGCTTGCGGCGGCCCGCTTCGGCGCCGCTGACGCTGCCGGTGCCGAAGCCCTGTTCGACCGAGCGGGCATAGGCCAGCAGGTCCAGGCGGCGATCATGGTGCTCGGCCTCGACCAGCCAGGCGGTGGCGGCAACCCCGGCGGTCTCGCTGACCGACGCTTCGGCGCGGATCTCGGTGTTCGCGGATGGGCGCGCGCGCAGGTCGATGGCCTGAACGCTGGTGCGCGCCGTGTCGCCCTTCTCGCTGATCGCGGTGGTGCCGACGCGCAGCTTGCCGTTGGCGCTGGTCCAGTCGGCGCGCAGGCCGCCGTTCAGCGCGCCGCCGTTGCCCAGCGCCGGATCGGTGTCGAACTCGACGACGATGAATTGCGGGTTCAGGTCAGCATCGCGGCTCAGGATCGGGCGCTTGAAGGTGATCGCGCCGGTCAGCAGGTCCACGTCGTAATCGACGAAGCGGCTGAGCGGCGTGGTCGAGACGATCACTTCCGAACGGAACCGGTCACGCACCTGCAGCGTCACCGTCTCGCTGTTGGCAAGGATGGTGGTGGCGCCCAGCGCGTAAGGGCCGGATAGCCCGGCGCCCTGGAACTCGACGCGGCGATGCGTGGACGAGACCTTGGCGCCGAAGCCCTGCACATGCAGGCGGCCGAAATTGCCTTCCGCCTGCACGCCGGTCAGCGTGCGCTGGTAGCGGGCAAGCTGGGTCTGGGTGAAGCCGGTCTCGTAATCGCCGAACATCGCCGAGAACTTCCGCGCCTCGATGCGGATGTAGTATTTCTCGCGGCTGGCGGAATCGAAGCGGCGCGTCGCGCCATCGGCATAGACGGTGTAGTAGGCGCGCGGGTCGATCGCACCCAGCAGGCGCTGGTCGTCCTTCTGCTTCGCGCTGTCATAGGCGGCGGTCAGCAGGCTGCCCAGCACGCGGCCTTTGGCATAGAACGCGACGCGGGCGTGGCGGCCAAGGTCGCTGTCGAAGCGGCCGGTCTTTTCCATGATGTCGGCAAGATCACGGCTGCCCACGGCGCCTTCGGCGAGGCCGACCAGCGTCCACTTGAGGTCACCGGGCACCACCCATGCCTCCAGGCTCTGGTGGCGCTGCTGGTCGCGGTCGCCAAAGGTGAAATCGAGCGCGAGGCGGCCCGAGACCATCGTCGGCGCCAGTTCGACCAGCGCGATGCCGTCATCGCCCTTCACCACCCAGTGCGGCGCCGCGCGGCCCAGCCCGGACAGCGCGCGGCTCTGCATCGCATCCAGCGCTTCGGCGCTTTCGTAAGGCTGGCCCAGCGTCAGCTCGCCCGAGATGCCGGCGTGGACCGGCCGGCCATTGCGATCGAGGATGCGCAGCGCCAGCACCGGGCGGGTGCGGCCATCGGCGACAAGGCGGGTGCGCTCGCGGACGATCTCGATTTGCGCAGGGGTCTGGTTGAAGTGGACGTCGCGCTCCAGCCGCTCGGCCTGGCTGCCGTTGGCGTTGCGGACCACGGCGACCAAGTGGCTGGTCTCGCGCTCCAGCGGCAGACCGCGCCAGATCGACACGGCATATGTGCGGTCGGCGGCGACTTTCAGGCCGTCGTAGGACACCTTGTCCACCGGCTTGCCGTCGATCGACAGGTCGATCTTCTGGTCGGGCCGGTGGCGGATGACGACGCGCAGCGCCGGCGCGCGCGGGTTGTGATCGACGCCGGGGAACAGGAACGCGTTGGGGCCATTGCCCAGCGCCAGCCAGTCGGTCTCGCCGCCCGCCGCCTCGCGGTCGCTGGCAACGCCGGGGGTGCTGCCGTCCTTCGCGGCAGGGGCCTTGGGGGCGGGGTTCCAGCCCTTCACGTGGAAATCGGCAACGGCAAGGCTGCCGCCCTGGCCGCTGACGAAGCGCGAGATCGCGCTGCCCGCCTGCCGCACCGAGCCGTGGCAGCGCGCGAATTCGGCGCCGTCGGGCAGGGTGGCCTGCATCGCCTGGACGACGTGATCGCCCGGCGTCACGCCGTCGAAGTGATAGCGGCCATCGCCATCGGTAACCGCGAAACTGCCGTCTTCCAGCATCACGCGGATGCCGGGCACGCCGGGATGGGCCTCGGTCGTGGAACAGCCGCCGGCGGTGACGCGCCCGATCAGCGTCATCCGCGCGGTCAGCCCGTCCGGTTCGATCTTCACCACGGCGCTGCCATAGCCGGTCAGCCCGCGCGCATCGGTGGCGGCGGCCTTGTTCAGCGCCTGTCCTGCGGGTGCGTCGGCGCGGACCGTCATCGCATAGGTCACGGTGCGGCTCTGGCCGGGGGCAAGATTGCCGAGGCGCGCGGTCAGGCCGCGCCCGTCCGGGGCGATGGTGATGACTTCGGGGTGGGAAATGCCGTCCACGCGAACCGAATCGGCGCGAAGACGCAGCGCGGGCGAGGGCGCATCGACCACCACGACGTCGCGCTTGACGTGAATCGGGTCGATATTGCGCACCGTGATCGCATAGCCGAGCAGGTCGCCCGGCTGGGCCGAAGGGCGCGACACCGACTTGACCACGCTGACCGCCACCGGCGGGCGATCGACCGGAATGTCGATGTGGATCGGATCGGGCGTGGTGACGGCAAATGCCGCGCCGAACGACGGCGCGCTGACCAGCACGGCGTTGCCGTCGTGGCGCTTCAGCCCCGCCATCCCGGCCGGATCGGCGGTGGAGGGCGCCTTGTACGGTTGCGGCGGCTCGACGACGAGGCGGTAATTGCCGTTGCGCACCAGCGGGAAACGGTATTCGCCGCTGTTCAGCTTGTAGACCACGCCGGCGCCGTCGGTGATCGGCTGGCCGGTCACGATCGTGTTAGGCCAGGCGGTTACCCCGTCCAGCGCGAAAACCTGCGCGGGCGCGCCGGTCTGGGCATCGACAATGCGAACGGTGGCGCCATCGATCGCGGTGCCGTCCTCGCTGTCGAACACGAAACCGTAAGGGTCGGCCAGCACGTCCAGCGTGGCCACGGCGATCGGCGTCACCCGGCCGTCCACCAGGCAGTGGATCGAGATCTCGTCGCCCGATGCCACCGACAGGCGGCAATCCCCGGCTACCGGATCGGGCGGGATCGCCGTGGTCGGCATCGCGCCGATGAATACGCCGGTGTTCGGCCCGGTTTCATAGATGGTGATGGTTTCGCGATCGCCGGATGTCGTCACCAGCTCGGTGGTGATCGCCTCGACGGCGTTCGGGTCCTTGTTGGCCTGCGCGGCGACAAGGCGGAAATAGAACGTGTCGCCGATGTAGAGCTTGGTCGACTGTTCCAGGCTGGCGACAGCGGTGTTGCCATTGATGCCGGGCACCGGCAGCAGGGCGTTGCCGCAGCGCGAGGGCGCGAAGGCCAGCGCATTGGCCAGCGTCGGCGACTGCACGAAAGTGTTCAGCGTCACCGGCGGAATGGTCAGCGCGAACGCCACGGTGTTCGAGGACGTGCTCGATTCCACGCCCTGGAAGGTCCAGTGCGCGTTGGCCGTGTTGCTGATGGTGGTGCCGGTTGTCTGGGCGTCGGCTTGCGGGAGGAACAGTCCCAGCAGCGCGCACAACAGCGCCACCGCCACGGCGATCGAGGCGGTCGGTTTCTTCATGCGGTTTGGCACGAGCGGCCGGGGCGAACGCATTCGCCCGCCCCGGCCGGCCGGATCAGTTGATCGTTACCCGGAAGCGCAGTCCGCTGGAGGTGCCGGCGGCCAGGTTGCTGAGCGTGCCGGTCACGGTGGGGGTGGGCGTGGCGGTGTAGGTGCCGCCCGCCGTGCCCGCCGAACAGGTGGTGCCCGAAACCGTCGCGTTCACGAAAATCGTGTTCAACGAATAGGTTACCGTGGTAGGCAGCGTATCCGAGATCGACAGGCCGGTGGCGGTGGCCGCACCCGCGCCGTTGGCGACGGCGATGCAATATTCGATGACCGCGCCCGGAATTGCCTTCGGATTGGTGGTGCCGTTGACCGGGTCCGAGATGATCGTCGAGTACTTGTTGACCGACAGCACCGCGCCGGCAACGGTATAGTCGCCCTTGACCGAGTACTTGCCGTCGCCCGCAACGTCGCCGCCGGTGCCGGCCGCGTCGGCCAGCACGGTATCGACGCCGGCGGTGTTGGCGCCCACCGTGTTGGTCAGCACCGCGCCTTCGGTGGCGGCGGTGCCACCGGCTTCGGCGGTGGCGGTGAGGATGATGCCCGAGACCTGCGTGTTGGTGGCGCCGGCCGGGATGTCGGAAACGACGAACACCGTTTTGGTGGCATCGGCGGCCAGTTCATCCAGATAGGTTATCTGGGTGTCGGTGCCGGCGTCATACGTGCCGTTGCCGTTGGTATCGACGTAGTACTTGAAATTGCTGACGTCGAACGCATCGGTGCCGCCGTGCTGCGCGGTGGCGCCGCTGGTCTGGTTGGTGGCCGCCAGGCCCACGTCGATGGTGTCGTTCGACGAGTTGGTGACGGTGTAGGTCGTCACCTGTGCCAGCGCGCCCGGTGCCACCGAGGTGGTGGTGCCCGCCGTGGTCATCGTCAGCACGACCTTGCGGTCGACGGTGATGGTGTTCGACGCGGTCTGCGCGGTCTGGGCGACCGACGCGACGGTGTAGTTCACCGAGACGGTGTTGGTGATCGTCGCGCCGGCGGTGGTGCCGGTGGCGTGGGCGGAACCGGCGATGCCGACCGAAAGCGCGGCGAAGCCGACCGCCGAAAGCAGTCTTGAATTCCTCATGTCACTTACCCCTAAGCTGGGCTTCAGGCGCGATTACGCAACTCTTGCGGCTGAAGCGGGACCCTTCATTCGTGCGTCACCGCACGTTCCTTCATTCGCGCGTCGCCGCACGTTTATTGTTTCGCGCGTCATCGCACGGTGCCGTGGTATTCCAGCACGCCCCCGGCACCGGGTGCGATGGTGGCGATCACCCAGCGCAAATGGGTGACGTCGGCGGCCTGCGCCGGCCGGGTCACGCCCCTTGTGTCGGATACGGTGAGGGAAGCCAGCTTCCCGTAAGTCCTGCCGCCATCGACCGAGACGTCGAAGCTGCCGAAGCCATCGTCCGACAGCCGCACCGCGGCCGGGATCGGGTTGGTCAGTACGAAATGATCGACCGGCTTGGCGGCGGTGTTGCTATACCGGGTGGTGAACACCAGCATTTCGCCCGGCAGCGCCTTGGCGACAGGGGCAAGGACGTGGCGTTCCTTGCCGTCTTCCACGACGATACGATCGACCTTGACGTCGCTGGCCAGGCTGACGTCGCCGGCGGCCAGGGCAGGTGTGGCCAGCGCACCGCAAAGCGCGACGGCAGCGGCAAGAAGGGTGTGCAAGCGGTTCATCGCGGCGATCCTCAATTGATCTTGACCTGGAAGGTCACGGTCTTGTCGGCGGACCCGCCGGCCATCGTCCCCAGCGTCACGTCGATGCCGCTGGCCGAACCGGTGCCGGCATCGGCGTCGGCGGCGTCGGTCAGCCCGGTGCCGTTCAGCGTCAGCGTGCCGCCCTGGTAGGTCGTGCCGGTGGGAATTGCGTCGGTGACGTGAACGCCGGTGGCGGTGCCGGTGCCGGTGGCATGGGCGATCAGCGTATACGTGACGGTGGCGCCCGGCAGCGGTGCGGTGCCGCCGAATGTATCGGCGATCGTCGCCGACTTGGTCAGCGAGATCGTCGCCAGGCTGGCAACCAGCGAGGCGAGGGCGTTCTGGTCGGCATGGCTGGCGCCGACCACGGCATCGACACCGCCGTCGCCCTTGCCCGCGAACAGTGTGCCGGGGTTGCCCGAGCCGGTGGTGGAGACCGCACTGAGCCTGACCTGGCTCACCTGGGTATCGGTGACGCCGGCGGGCAGGTTGACGACCACGAACACCTTGACGTTGCCGTCGGCCGGCAGGGCTGCCGAGGCCGAGCCGTTGGTGATGACCGTGTCGGTGCCGGGATCGTAAGTGCCGTTGCCGTTGCTGTCGATCACGACCTGCTGGATCGTGCCGTTGAACGCGTTGCCCGCCACGGTGGGGTTGGCGGTGAGGTTGAACGCTTCGGAGCCGTTGCCGGTGTTGGTCACCTGGAACGACAGCACCGCCGCGTTCGACCCCGCCGCAACCGGGGTGCTGGTCAGCGGCGCGACCGCCACGTTCAGCAGTTCGGCCACTTTCACGGTGACGGTGTTCGAGGTGACCGTGCCGGTGCCGGTGCCGGTGGAATAGGTCGCGGTGGCGACGTTGTTGATGGCGGTGCCGGCGGCCACGCCGGTGGCGTGCGCGGCAGGGCTGGCCAGCACTGCCGCAAGCGCGGTGGTGGCGACGGCGAGCGTTGCGGCCAGGGGGCGGAGTTGGGGGCGGTTTTGCTGTGTCATGACAGCCCATTTACATCCGCGTCAGTTAAATAGGGTTTAATGCGTAGGGAAAGTTTCGTAGTCTTTTACGCCACTTGTTAACGGCGCCCGCCGCTCCGGAGCGAAATGCGTTGGGGGACGGGCGGTTTGGCGCGCAAACGTGGTTAATGCCGGGCAGCGCCGGGTTAACAGGCTGACAAGGCTTTGCCGCTAGAACCGCGGCTGGATCACGGGACGGATCAGGAGGAGCCCGATTTTGGCAAATCAAGCCGGATGGCCCGCTTCGCTGGCGGCGACAGACTTCAACCTGCGCCGCGCCGCGCTGCGCCTGCTGGCAGGGCTGGCGCTGGCACTCGCGCTGGCCATCGGCATGGGTGCCGCCCCGGCCCGTGCGGCCAACTGCTTCCAGGCGACCGGCCAGGGAACCACCGGCCCGGCGAACTGGCAAAGCTACTGCTGGATCGACTTCACCAGCTACAACGATGTCACCGCGCGGTCGGCCGGTGGCCAGAACTTCAGCCTGACATTGCAGGACGGCAGCACGCTGGCGTTCAACCTGAAGGTCAGCGGCGCGGCAATCGCCGCCACGGCCTCGCCGACGTGGAGCGGGGCGGCGGTGGGCAACACCGCGTTCCTGGGGATCGGCGGGAAACCCGCACTCTATCAGTCGGCGGCGGGCACCACCAATGTCGCGATCAGCGGTATCACCCTGACGCCGCCGGCGGGCGGCACTTCGGTCACTTCCTACATGTTCGTGGCCGGGGACGCGGAATCGTCGAACGACGGCGAATCGCTGACCTTCCAGACCAACGGCAGCGGCTGGCAGCAGCTTGACCAGTCGGGGCCGATCAGCGGCAGCATCTATCCCACCACCAGCGGGCTGGGCACCGGCACCTACACCGTCACCGGCGTGGCGGGCACGGTGGGCGCCTATATCGTCGGCACCAGCACACCCACCACGCTGAACACCACGATCGTCGGCGGTGGCCTGCAGGGGGTGATGTTCGCGGTGCGCTTTGCCAGCATCCGCCTGACCACGCAGATCGCCGGCGCCCGGGTCAATGCAGCGGACCAGTTCGCGTTCTCGATCAATGCCACCTCGGGCGGGGCGACGCTGTCCTCGGGCGCCAGCAGCGGTACCGGGCTGGGGCCGTTCACCGCGGCGGCACTCTCCAGCACCAGCGCGCTGCCGCTGACGCTGAACCAGGCGATGGCGGCGGGTTCGGCAAACACGATTGCGCATTACCTGTCATCGCTGACCTGCACCAACGCGGCCACCGGCACCGGCACGCCGATGCCCACCGCCGCTGTCACCACCAGCTACAGCTTCGGCGCGATGCAGTTCGGCGACAATGTCTCGTGTACCTACACGATGACGCCTTATCCGCACCTGACGTTACGCAAGCTGCTGGGGTCAACCGGGCGGCAATTCTCGACCGACCAGTTCACGATGAAGATCGACGCGGGCGCCAGCAACGTCGCCAGCACCACGACCACCGGCACCGGCGCCACTGTCACCAACGGCATCACGTCGCAATATCAGGGCACGGCGGGCACGGCGTACAGGTTTTATGAACTTGGCTCGGGCGGCACCAGCCTGGGACAGTATACTGCAACGATGTTCTGCATTAACGTCAACACCGGCTCGACAACCCCGCTGGCCATCGTCCCCGGCGGGACAATTACCCCGCAGATGGGGGATGTGATCACGTGCTCGCTGACCAACACGAAGATCGCCGCCAACGCACTGCTGACGATCCTCAAGAGCTCGACCGTTGTTTCCGATCCGGTCAACGGCACCACCAATCCGAAATACATTCCCGGTGCGATCGTCCAGTACACCTTCACCGTGGCGAACACCGGGCCCTCGGCGGTGGACAGCAACAGCCTGTGGCTGATCGACACCCTTCCGGCGACACTCAGCGTGGGCACCGCCGCCAACCCGGTGTTTTCGCAAGGATCGCCGACCAGCGGGTTGAACTTCACTTATGGCACCGACCTCAAGTACTCGAACGCCGCCACGCCGCCGTCGTCCTTCGCCGGTTGCACCTATACGCCAACGTCCAGCTATGACCCGGCGGTGCGGTTCGTATGCCTGAATCCGAAAGGAACGATGGCCGCCTCGACCGGAACCCCGCCCTCGTTCTCGCTGAGCATCCAGGCGCGGGTCAACTGACCGGCCTTCCGGTCACGCCGTGCTGGGGATCACCATCCGGCAGATGACGCCTTCGGGTTCGAAGGCGATGTCGGCGCCGGTGCCTTCGCCGCTTTTCAGGCTGCGCGTGATCAGCGTCTGGCCGAAGCCGTGGCGACGGGGCGGCGCCACCGG
>JAGWVC010000006.1 GCA_018971065.1 Sphingomonadales bacterium
CTGGTCATCGGCCTCGCCGCGCTGCAAGCGGATGCCGACCTTCCCCACCTGTGGAACGCCGCCAACCTGGAAGAGGACTGGCAGGCCGAACTCTGGGGCAAGGACGCCGAAGCCGAAGCCCGCCGCGAACAACGCCGCGCCACCTTCCTGGCCGCAGCCGAATTTGCCCGATTGGCAGCCGCGTAGCCGGCCGTCAGTCCACCCAGTCCGCCACGTCGGCGGCCACCTTGTTCGCCGCCCGGTTCAGCGCCGGCACCACCGCATCGGCGTTCGGCTCCACACCGCTCACGCTCGCCTCGAACCGCCGGGTCGCTACCGGCTGCCCCGGCCGCTGCCGCATCGCGTCATAACGCACCGTCACCGATCGCGTCCGCCCGTCATAGCCCATCGCCAGCAGCCGCCCGCCCAGCACGTCGCGTGCCAGCGGCTCGTTGTCCTCGAACACCAGGCGCTTGCCATGCGCGCGGATCGTCTCGGCCAACAGCGCACGGAACAGCCGCGCCGGCCGCTCCACCCATTGCGCGTCCTTCAGATAGGCCAGATGCGTATCGTCCACCTGCACCGGCACGCGCGGCAGCGCCAGCACGCGGTCGGTATCCGGCTCGCTGACCAGCAGCCCCGATGCCAGCGGCGCGCTCACCCCGGACCCCGCCGGCGCCCGCGCCTCGGGCATCAGGCTCATGAGTGCCTTCGGCGGCTTGCCACCACCACCGATCGAGATACACCCGGCCAGCAGCGGCGCGGCCAGCGCGGCCAGCAGCAGGAAGCGCGGCGTCGTGGTCATGGCATTCCTCATCGCCAAAATCCTCATGGCTTATAGACCGGCAGCTTCGGCCCACCCAGCACGGCGCCGCCGCCCTGGCTGTCGATCTTCTCGGTAATGTCGCGCAGCGCCTTGGTGGTGGCGCGCAAGTCGCGAATCGCCGCCTCGGCCGCCGGCAGCGTCGATGTCGAAAGCTGCTGCGCCGCCGGCCGCGCATCGCCCGCCACGCCCTTCAGCGCATCGGCCGCGTCCTGTGCGGACTTCAACGTGCCGCGCAACTGCTTCGCCAGCGATTCCCCGTTCTCGCCCAGCACGTGGTTGGCCGAATTGCCCACCGCCTCGAACGCCTGCAACGTCTTCGTCGCCTGCTGCAACGTCGAATCGAGGTCGGCGATCGTCTTCTTCAACTGCGGCGAGGCATCGGCCATGTTCGCGGTGAACTTGTCGGTATTGGCCAGGATGCGCGTCACCGATTTCTGGTTCTCGTCCGAAAGCAGCATCGTCAGCCGCTCGGTCAGCGTCGCCAGCCGCTCCAGCAGCAGCGGCGCGTTCGACAGCAGCTCACCCAGCCCGCCGCGCTTGGTCGGGATCACCGGCACGCCTTCCGGCCCCGGCTCGGCAATCTTCGGCGCGCCCTTCACACCGCCGTTCAGCTGAATGGCCGAAACCCCGGTAAAGCTGCCCTGGATCGTCGCGGTCGTCCCCTGCAGGATCGGCACCTTCTCATCGACGGCAATCCGCACCCGCACGAACTGCGGGTCCTTCGGCCACAGTTCGATCTCCTTGATCTGCCCTGCCGGCACCCCGGCATAGGAAACCGCCGTACCTTTCGCCAGCCCATCCACCGATTGCCGGAAGAAGATGTCGTAATCGTCCTTGCTGCCCTCGCCCAGATGCGCCAGCCAGATGGCGAACAGCGCCAGCAGCCCCAGCAGCCCCAGCGTCACCGCACCGACCCAGACGTGATTGGCCCTCGTTTCCATGCCGCTTGTCCTTATCGGTCCTGTGCTTCGGGCGCCAACGGCGCATCGGTCTCATCATCGTCCTCGGGAGCAGCAGCCCCCTTGGCTTCCAGTGCCGCGCGCCCGCGCGGGCCGTTGAAGTATTCCTGAATCCACGGATGGTCGCTTTTCAGCAGCTCCGCGATCGTCCCCACCGCGATCACCTTCCGGTCCGCCAGCACCGCCACCCGGTCGCAGATCGCATGCAGCGTATCGAGGTCGTGGGTGATCAGGAACACGGTCAGCCCCAGCGTTTCCTTCAGTTCCAGGATCAGCCGGTCGAAGGCATCGGCACCGATCGGGTCCAGCCCGGCGGTCGGCTCGTCCAGGAACAGCAGCTCCGGGTCCAGCGCCAGGCTGCGCGCCAGCCCGGCGCGCTTGCGCATCCCGCCGGAAAGCTCGGACGGATACTTCGCCGCCGCGTTCTCGGGCAGGCCCGACAGCATCACCTTGAACCGCGCGATCTCGTGCAGCAGCTCGGGCGCGATCTCGGGATAGAACTCCTTCAGCGGCACCTCGATATTCTCGGCCACGGTCAGCGTCGAGAACAGCGCCCCACCCTGGAACAGGATGCCCCAGCGCGATCGGATGTCGATGTCCTCGTCGTCCCGCGCGGCGGTGATGTCGCGGCCCAGCACGGAAATCCTGCCCGCCGTTGGAATCTGCAACCCGATGATCGAACGCATCAGCACCGACTTGCCAGTGCCCGATCCGCCCACCACGCCGATGATCTCGCCCCGGTTCACGGTCAACGACAGCCCGTCGTGAATGACATGGTCGCCGAACGCGTTGCACAGGCCTTCCACCACGATCGGGTGCGCGGCGCTGCTGGCGCTGTCCACCAGCTTCGCCTCGCGCCCAGGATCACTCTCGGGCGCATCGCTTTCCGGCGCGTCGGGGGGCAGCATGTCGCTCATATCCACCCGATCTTCGAGAAGAACACCGCGAAGAACGCATCCAGCACGATCACCGTGAAGATCGCCTGCACCACCGCCTGCGTGGTCCGCGTGCCCACTTCCTCGGAATTGCCCGAAACCTGCATCCCCTGATAACAGCCGTTCAGCGCCACGATCAGCCCGAACACCGGCGCCTTCAGCACGCCCACCCACAAGTCGCGCAGCGGCACCACTTCCTGGATGCGGCGCAGGAACGTCAGGAATGGAATATCCAGCGTCAGCGTGCTGATCGTCGCCCCGCCGATGATCGCGACGACAGCGGCAATGAAGCCCAGCAGCGGCATCATCAGCACCGCCGCCAGCACGCGCGGCAGCACCAGCGCCACCATCGGCGACACGCCGATGGTGCGCATCGCATCGATTTCCTCGGTCAGCTTCATCGTGCCGATCTGCGCGGCAAACGCCGATCCCGATCGCCCCGCCACCATGATCGCGGTCATCAGGATGCCCAGTTCGCGCAGCGCGATCCGCCCGGTCAGGTTCACGGTCAGGATCTCGGCGCCGAACTGCTGCAACTGCACCGCGCCCTGCTGGGCAATGACGATCCCCACCAGAAAGCTCATCATCGCGATGATGCCCAGCGAGTTCACCCCCACCAGCTCCATCTGGTGAATCAGCGCCTTGCCGCGAAACCGGCGTGGCTCGCGGATCACGTCGCGCACCGCCAGCATCACCTGCCCCAGGAACCCCAGCCCGCCAACCGCGCCCTCGCGCCAGCCCAGCACGGTGCTGCCCAGCGTGTCCAGCGCGCGGGTGAACGGCGGCAGCCGCTCGGGACTGATGCTGGCAGTGCCCTTCGATTCGGAAACTGCGTCGATCAGTCGGGTCGCTTCCTCGCTGGCGCCCGTCAGCTTCGCGTCGCCGTCGCGCACCAGCCGCCACACCAGCCAGGCGCCCACGGTGTCGATCGCGGTCACCTTCGACAGGTCCACCGCGGCCACCGGCGCGTCGATCGCGCGCAAGCGCTTGTCCAGTTCGCCGATGCGCGCCACGATCAACGGCCCGCCCAGCGCCACCCGCAGGGCGCCGTCGGCATCGCTTTCGCTGCTGAATTCAGGCGTCTCGCGCATTCCGGGCATGGTCATGGTCGAAATCGGTTTCGGCGGCAAGGGTTCCCGCCGCGACCGCCCGTGGCGAAAATAAGATCGGCGCGTCCTGCCCGGTTCCGGGGTGCTGCGCTTGCGAACCGCGCCTCACGCTGGCAAAGCGCCGCCATGACCGACACGACCGCACCTGAGGCCGCCAACAGCGGACTGGACAAGACCTTCGACCCCGCCGCGATCGAGGCGAAGTGGTACGCCCACTGGGAATCCACCGGCGCCTTCCGGCCCGAACGCCCCGACGCCACGCCGTTCACCATCGTCAACCCGCCGCCCAACGTCACCGGCTCGCTCCACATCGGCCACGCGCTCGACAACACGCTGCAGGACGTCGTCATCCGCCACGAACGCCTGAAGGGCAAGGACGCGCTGTGGGTGGTCGGCACCGATCACGCCGGCATCGCCACGCAGATGGTCGTCGAACGCCAGCTTGAGGCCCGGCAGGACAAGCGCACCAACTACACGCGCGAAGCGTTCATCGACAAGGTGTGGGAATGGAAGGCCGAATCCGGCGGCACCATCACTCGCCAGCTCCGCCGCCTCGGCTGCTCGATGGACTGGAGCCGCGAACAGTTCACGATGGACCCGCACTTCACCCGCGCCGTGGTCAAGGTGTTCGTGGACCTGTACAACCAGGGCCTGCTCTACCGCGACAAGCGCCTCGTCAACTGGGACCCCAAGCTCAAGACCGCGATCAGCGACCTCGAAGTCGAAACGCAGGAGATCAAGGGCCACTTCTGGCAGTTCCGCTATCCGCTGGCAGACGGCGAAACGCTGGCCGATGGCCGCGATCATATCGTCGTCGCCACCACCCGCCCGGAAACCATGCTGGCCGACATGGCCGTCGCGGTCTCGGCCGATGACCCGCGCTACCAATCGGTGATAGGCAAGCACGTCATCCTCCCCCTCACCGGCCGCCGCATCCCCATCGTGGCCGATGAACACGCCGACCCCGAACTCGGCACCGGCGCGGTGAAGATCACCCCCGGGCACGATTTCAACGACTTCGAAGTCGGCAAACGCGCCGGTTTCAAGCCCGCCGAAATGCTCAACATGTTCGACGCCGAAGCCCGGGTCGTGCAAACCAGCGACGGCCTGATCCCCGCCGATCTCGTCGGCCTCGACCGCTTCATGTGCCGCACCGAAGTCGTCGCCCGACTGAAGGACGCCAACCTCCTCGTGCCCTACGTCACGAAGAACAAGGACGGCGAGGACGTCGAAGCCGACGCCGAACCCCGCACCATCCAGACCCCGTTCGGCGATCGCGGCGGCGTGGTCATCGAACCCTGGCTGACCGACCAATGGTACGTCAACGCCGCCGAACTGGCGAAAGCGCCGATCGAAGCCGTCCGCAGCGGCTCCATCGAGATCGTGCCCAAAAGCTGGGAAAAGACCTTCTTCAACTGGATGGAAAACATCCAGCCCTGGTGCGTCTCGCGTCAATTGTGGTGGGGGCATCGCATCCCGGCATGGTTCGCCGCCGACGGTTCGGTCTTCGTCGCCGAAACCGAGGAAGAAGCCCAGGCCCAGGCCGGCCCCAATGTCACCCTAACCCGCGACGAGGACGTCCTCGACACCTGGTTCTCCAGCGCCCTCTGGCCCTTCGCCACCCTCGGCTGGCCCGAGTCTCCCCCTCTGGGGGAGGTGGCAGCGCGCAGCGCTGACGGAGGGGACGCCCCGGCGCACAGCCTCCTCGCCCGCCACTACCCCAACGACCTCCTCGTCTCCGGCTTCGACATCCTGTTCTTCTGGGACGCCCGCATGGCCATGCAGGGCCTGCACTTCATGCACGAAGTGCCGTGGAAGCGCCTCTACCTCCACGGCCTCGTCCGCGCCGCCGATGGCGCGAAGATGTCGAAGTCCAAGGGCAATGTCGTCGATCCGCTGGGGCTGATCGACCAGTACGGCGCCGACGCGCTGCGCTTCTTCATGTGCGCGATGGAAAGCCAGGGCCGCGACGTGAAGATGGATGAACGCCGCGTCGAAGGCTACCGCAACTTCGCCACCAAGCTGTGGAACGCCGCCCGCTTCTGCGAAAGCAACGGCGTCACCGCCAGCACCACCCTCGCCGCCCCCGCCGCCACCAGCGCCGTCAACAAGTGGATCATCGGCGAAGTCGTCACCACGCTCGCCGCGCTCGATCAGGCAATGGCCGACCTGCGCTTCGACGCCGCCGCCAACGCGATCTACCACTTCGTCTGGGACCAGTTCTGTGACTGGTACATCGAACTGGTGAAAGGCAACTTCGACGCCGAAACGAGAGCGGTCGCCGGCTGGGTGCTCGACCAGATCCTCGTCATGCTCCACCCGTTCATGCCCTTCGTCACCGAAGAGCTGTGGAGCAAACTCGGCGCGCGCGATAACGACCTGATCCTCGCCCGCTGGCCCCAGCCGAACGCCACGGTCGACGCGCAAGCCACCCGCGAAGTCGAATGGTTGATCGCGCTGGTCGGCAACCTGCGCACCGCCAAGAACGAACTCGGCCTCGCCCCCGGCGCCCGGCTCGAAGCCTGGCTGCCCGAGCCGTCGGCCGAAACCCGCGCCATCATCGAGCGTAACCCCGGCGCCATCGACCGCCTCGCCCGCCTCACCGCCATCCACTTCGCCCCCGCGCCCACAGGCGCCGCCATGCAAGTCGGCGCCGGCGACGCCAGCCTGATCGTCCCCCTCGAAGGCCTGATCGACATCGCCGCGGAAAAAGCCCGCCTCGAAAAGGCGCTGGCCGTCAGCCAGAAGGAAGCCAAATCCCTCGAAGGCCGCCTCTCGAACCCCGCGTTCGTCGAAAAGGCCAAGCCCGAAGCCGTGGAAAAAGCCCGCGCCGATCACGCCCTGCACGCCGCCGAAGCGGAACGGCTGGCAGCAGCGCTGGCGCGCTTGGGGTGAGGCAGCCCTACGCCGATCCTCCCCCTCTGGGGGAGGTGGCAGCGCGCAGCGCTGACGGAGGGGGTACGTCCCCATGCTGACCCTCGCCACCATCACCCCCGGCGAACCCGAAATCTTCGCCGCCCTGCAAGGCGAAGGCCCCTCCGCCGGCCAGCCCAGCGCCTTCGTCCGGCTGTCGCGCTGCAATCTCGCCTGCCACTGGTGCGACACCGCCTACACCTGGCGCTTCACCGGCGACAACCGCCCCCACACCGACGACCGCGCGTTCGACCGCGCCCACAACCAGCTCACGCTATCCGAAGCGGAAACCGCCGCCCGCATCGCCGCGCTCGGCCAATCCCGCCTCGTCATCACCGGCGGCGAACCGCTGCTGCAAGGCGCCGCGCTGGCGCGAATGCTCGCCCACCTCAGCCTCCCCCACGTCGAGATCGAAACCAACGGCACCGTCGCCCCCCACCCCGCGCTCGACGCGCTGGTGCAGCAATACAACCTCAGCCCCAAGCTCGCGCACAGCGGCAACCCCGCCAGCCTCGCGCTGATCCCCGAACGCCTCGCCGCCTGGGCGCAAGACCCCCGCGCGTTCTTCAAGTTCGTCATCGCCACCCCCGCCGATGTCGCCGAAGTCCTCGCCCTCGTCGCCACCCACGCGATCCCCCCCGCCCGCGTGTTCCTGATGCCCGAGGGCCGCGACAGCGAGACGATCCGCACGCGGGGGCGATGGCTGGCCGATTTGTGCCTTCTCCACGGCTTCCGCCTCAGCGACCGCTTGCACATTCATTTGTCTGGCGACACCAGAGGGACGTGAACGAGGCAACGCCGATAACCGCCTCCGGGGAGAGCGAGACCAGCCGCCGTCAGGTGCCACCGCGCACCGGCCGGGCTGTCATCCGTGGCGACCTCACCCAAGGCCCCATCCTCAAGGCGCTGGTGCTCTTCACCGTCCCCGCGCTTGCCACCAACCTGATGCAGTCGGTCGGCGGCTCGATCAACGCCATCTGGGTCGGCCAGCTGCTCGGCACCACCGCCGTCGCCGCCACCGCCAATGCCAACATGATCATGTTCCTGGTGTTCGGCACCGTGTTCGGCTTCGGCATGGCCACCACCATCATGGTCGGCAAGCACTTCGGCGCGCGCGACATCGATGCGGCGCGCCGCGCCTTCGGCGGCGGCATCGGCTTCTGCACCGGCCTCGCCATGATCATCGCCACGCTGGGCTGGATCTTCGCGCCGTCGGTGCTGGGCCTGCTGGCCACCCCGCCGCAGGTCAAGACCGAAGCGCTGGCCTACTTGCGCATCACCCTGGTCTCGATGCCGTTCATGTCGATGTCGATGATGATCGGCATGGGCGTGCGCGGCGCCGGCGATGCCACCACCCCGATGATGAGCTCGGTCGTCGCCACCTCGCTCGGCGTCATGCTGAACCCGCTGCTGATCCGCGGCATCAGCCCGATTCCCGCCTTCGGCATCGCCGGCTCGGCCATCGCCGGCACCATCGCGGCGGTCTGCGGCACCACCGTCACCATCGTGCTGATCTACGCGCGCGACCTGCCGCTGCGGCTCAAGGGCCGCGAACTGCTCTACCTGCTGCCCACCCGCGAAGAGGTGCGGTACATGATGGTCAAGGGCCTGCCGATGGGCGGCCAGACGATGATCTCCACCGCCGCCGGGCTGATCTTCGTCGGCCTGGTCAACCGCGAGGGGCTGCTGGCCACTGCCGCCTATGGCGCCTCGATGCAGTTGTGGAACTACATCCAGATGCCGGCGATGGCGGTGGGCCAGGCGATCAGCACGATGGTCGCGCAGAACATCGGCGCCCGCCAGCACAACCGCGTCGCCCGCATCACCTGGACCGGCCTGGCCGTCACCCAGACGCTGACGCTGGTCGTCACCATCCTGATCCTGCTGTTCGACGAACCGGTGCTGGGCCTGTTCCTCGGCCACGCCAGCCCGGCGGTGCCGCTGGCCCGCCACATCCAGTACATCTGCATCTGGACCTACCTGATGTCGGGCTTCATGATGGTTCTGGCCGCCACCATGCGCGCCTATGGCTCGGTACTGGTCCCGCTGGCGATCATGGTCATCGCGCTCTATCCCACCCGCCTCGGCTTCTACTTCGCCGCCCGCCCGCACATCGGCGGCGAGGCGGTGTGGTGGTCCTACCCCGCCGGCTCGGTGGTCATGCTGGCGCTGTCGCTGCTGGCATGGCGCTACGGCCCCTGGCGCAAGGCCCAGCAACAGGCGATGGCCGCGCCTTGATTCCGGTCAAGGAACCGGGCTGAACACCTGTTCAATATTCTCCCGCCACAAGGGAGAGGCCCCATGAGCTACACCGTTGAACCCATCAAGCCGCTGATCGGCGCGGTCGTCCGCGTCTCCTCGAAAGACCAGATGTTCGCTCCCGGCTTTGCCGAAGAAATCCTCAAGGTGCTGGACAAGCACGGCGCCATCGTCTTCCCCCAACTGAACCTCACCGACGAGGAGCAGTTGCGCTTTACCGACACGCTGGGCGAACGCTGCAACTTCACCAGCGACGTCCCCGGCGGCAACCTGTCGCAGCAGGACGTCTACACGATCACGCTCGACAAGGATCTCAATAACGAGAACGAGTACGTCTACGGCTCGATGTACTTCCACATGGACGGCATCTGCTCGCCGATCCCGCCCTCGCCGGTCACGCTGCTGAGCTGCAAGAAGAAGGCCGAACACGGCGGCCAGACCGAATTCGCCAACACCTACGCCGCCTGGAACGCGCTTTCGCCGGCCGAACAGGCCAAGCTCGAAGGCCTGCGCGTCGTCCACACCACGGCGGCGGCGGTGCGTGAGGTGCTGCCCAAGGAAGCGCTCAACCCCAAGCGCGCCAACATGGAGCATGAACACCCGCTGGTCTGGACTCGCAAGGACGGCCGCAAGTCGCTGCTGATCGGCTGCCACGCCGATTACATCGTCGGCATGCCCAAGGTCGAAGGCCGGCTGATCCTCAACCGCCTGATGGAACTCGCCTCACGCCCCGAATTCTGCATCCGCCACGAATGGACGGTGGGCGATTTCGCGATGTGGGACAACACCGGGATGCTGCACCGCGCCGTGCCTTATGCGCAGGATTCCGGCCGCCGGATGCACCGCACCTCTGTCGCCGCTCAAGTAGAGATTGCCTGAACCATTTCGGCGAGCGCGGCGCGCACTTGCGCCTCGCGCTCGCCCCAGTCCCCGCCGATCCGCGTGAACGGCACGCCAGCGCGCACCAGCATCTCCTCCGCCACCGCCGCAAACCGCGCGCGCAATTCGGGCGTGCCGAAGAACCGCGTCCCGTCCGCCACCCACGGCGTATCGGCGGCAAACAGCAGGTAATGCTCCGCCTTCTCATAGGCCAGCAATTCATCCGGCACCGTGCCGAACAGCATCTCCGCCCAGGCCGCCGTCATCAGCGGATCGGTATCCAGCAGCAGCAACGGCGGGTTGGCCCCAGCCACCCCCCGCATCGCCGCCCGCATCGCCGCATCCTGGCCCCGCGCCATCGCCAGCAGATCGGCCATCGTGAAATCGGTGCCATGCGCCTCGGCATAGGCACGGCCATATTCGGGCACCCACGGCACGCCCCATTCAGCGGCAAGCTTTGCCGCCAGCACCGACTTGCCGGTGCTCTCCGCCCCATGCAGGCAAACCCGGATCATGCCACCGACTTGCCGTCGCGCGCCGCGACGATCCACTCGCGCAGCCCCAGCGCTGACATCACCAGGAACAGCACATAGAGCGCCGCCGTCGGCCACAGCCCCTTCACCACATAGACCGCGATCGACGCCATATCGATCATGATCCACAGCACCCAGTTCTCCACCCGCCGAAACGACAGCAGCAGTTGCGCGGCAATGCTGGCCCCGCTGATCGCGGCATCGGCATAAGGCAGCGCGGCGTTGGTGAAGCGGTGCATCACCCAGCCCAGGTTCAGCGACAGCGCGGCGGTCATCATCAGCCACACCCACCGGCTCGGCCAGTCCAGCCAGCGCACCGGCACTTGCGCGCGATCATCCCCGGCGCGACCCCACAGCACCCAGCCATAGCCCTGCATCACGAAGAAGAACACCTGCAGCCCGGCCTCGCCATAGAGCCGCGCCTCGCGGAACACGACGATGTACAGCGCCACCATCGCCATCCCGAACGGATAGTTCCACACCGACCGCCGCACCAGCAGCGCGATGTTCACCACGCCCAGCGCGGCGGCCAACCACTCCAGCGCCGACACGCCTCAGCCCGCCACCAGCGCACGTTCCCATTCGTCGGGCCTGAATCCCACCAGCACCCCGCCCGGATATTCAACGATCGGCCGCTTGATGCACGAGGGGTTCGCCACCATCAGCGCAATCGCCCGCGCTTCGGTCAGGTCCGCCCGGTCCGCCTCGGGCAGCTTGCGAAACGTCGTCCCGGCCCGGTTCAGCACCTTGTCCAGCCCCGCCGCCGCGATCCAGTCCGCCAGCTTCCCCGCATCGGCGCCGGCCTTCTTGTAGTCATGGAAGGTGTACGCGATGCCGTGGCTGTCGAGCCACACCCGCGCCTTCTTCACGGTATCACAGTTGGGAATTCCGAAAACAGCAATGCTCACCCTTCCGCTCCCCCAAACCGATGCACACGCGGCTCATCGCATCCGAACAGCGTGTATTCGGCATAATACCCGGCCCGCCCCCGGCCCTGCACCACGGCATGTTCGGCATCGCGCCCCCACGCCCGCGCGCTGGCCTCGTCGGCCCATTCCGAGATCGCCACCACCTCGCCATCGTCGGCGACATAGCTCTTGAATCCCAGATAGCCGGGCATCGCCGCCGCCCGCGCGCACATCGCCGCGGCATCGGCGGCATAAGCGGCGGCATCGATGTCGGCGCGCTTGCGGTTGCGGAAGATGACAAGGTACATCGCGCCACCCTAACCACACCGGTGGACTTTTCCAACATTCTCGGCAAAAGCGCGGCCATGTCGTTCAACAGCTTCGGCCGCCTGTTCCGTTTCACCACCTGGGGCGAAAGCCACGGGCCGGCGCTGGGCGCCGTCGTCGATGGCTGCCCGCCGGGGCTGGAACTGGACGAGGCATGGATTCAGCCCTTCATGGACGCGCGCAAACCCGGCACCTCGCGCTTCACCACCCAGCGGCAGGAGGCCGATCTCGTCCGCATTCTCTCGGGCGTGTTCGAAGGCCGCACCACCGGCACGCCGATCAGCCTGATGATCGAGAACACCGACCAGCGCTCGAAGGACTATTCCGAAGTCGCGCTGGCCTATCGCCCCGGCCACGCCGATTATGCCTATGACGCCAAGTACGGCTTCCGCGACTATCGCGGCGGCGGGCGCTCCTCCGCGCGCGAAACCGCCGCGCGTGTCGCCGCCGGCGCCGTCGCCCGCCGCGTCATCCCCGACGTCGCCATCACCGCCTGGGTCAGCGAGATTGGCGGCGACGCGATCGACATCGCCAATTTCAACGCCGCCGAAATCGCCCGCAACCCGTTCTTCTGCCCCGATGCCGAAGCCGCTGCGCGCTGGGAAACGCTAGTCGATGCCGCCCGCAAGGACGGCTCCTCGCTCGGCGCCGTGGTCGAATGCATGGCCACCGGCGTCCCCGCCGGCTGGGGTGCGCCGCTCTACGGCAAGCTCGATGCCGATCTGGCCGCCGCGATGATGGGCATCAACGCGGTGAAAGGTGTCGAAATCGGCGACGGTTTCGCCGCCGCCCGCCTGCGCGGCGAACAGAACGCCGATCCCATGCGCCCCGGGCAGAATGGTCCCGAATTCCTGGCCAATCACGCCGGCGGCATCGCCGGGGGCATCAGCACCGGCCAGCCGGTCACGGTGCGCGTGGCGTTCAAGCCCACCAGCTCGATCCTGATCCCGGTGGAAACCGTCGGCCGCGACGGCGCAGCGGCGGATATCCGCACCAGGGGCCGCCACGATCCCTGCGTCGGCATTCGCGGCGTCCCGGTGGTCGAAGCGATGATGGCGCTGGTGCTGGCCGATCACAAGCTGCTGCATCGCGGCCAGTGCGGCTGACCGGTTAACGCCAGCGGCCCGCGCCGTTAACCACGGGGCCAAGCATCATGGTAAGCGCTTCGTGGCACAAGCCTCCGTATGCCTACCTATTCTCGCGCCCGGCCCCTGCTTGCTGTCCTGATCCTGCTCGGCCCGGTTCCGGCCCGGGCGGCCAGCGCCAACAGCATGGCCACCACCGGCACCGCCGCGGCCACGCTGCTGGCACCGCTGACCCTGTCGCACGGCGGCGGTGACCTGCGCTTCGGCACGTTCTTCCCCGGCACCGGCGGCACCGTCATCGTCGATGCCGCCGGCAACGCCACCACCACCGGCACTGTGCTGATGTGGAACGGCACCCCGCCGCGTGCCGATCGCTTCGCGGTAACCGGCTCGCCGCTGGCCGGCGTGTCGATCGTCACCGGCAGCGGCACCGTCACCTCGGGCGCGGCCAGCATGGGCTTCACCACCGCGCCCGGCACCGCCACCATCACGCTCGATGCCGCCGGCCACGCCGGCTTCGACGTCGGCGGCACGATCACCGCGCCCGGCGGCACGCCAAAGGGCAATTACAGCGGCAGCTACACGGTCTCGGTCGCCTACGACTGATCAGCACCACCCGGCCAGTTCGCCACGCACCAGCGTTTCCAGCATCGCCATGCCGGCCTCGCCCGCATTCAGGCAATCCAGCGCCGCATAGTCGCGCCCGCCAGCCGCCACGAACTGCTCGCGCCCCCGAATCGCCAGCTCCTCGCGCGTTTCCAGGCAATCCGCCGAAAAGCCGGGTGCCGCGATCGCCAGCGCGGTCACGCCCTCGCCCGCCAGCCGCGCCAGCGTCGCATCGGTGGCCGGCTCCAGCCACTTCGCCCTGCCGAACCGGCTCTGGAAACTGGTCTCGATCCGCAGCCCCGGGAATTCCGGCGCCAGCGCCTCGGCCAGCAGCCGCGCGGTCTTGCGGCACTGGCAGTGATAAGGGTCACCCAGGTGCAGCGTGCGCTCGGGCATTCCGTGGAAACTCAGCAGCAGCACCTGCGGCACGAACGCCAGCACACGAAGCTGGCGCGCCAGATCGTCACGCAGCGCGGCAATATGCGCGGGATGGTCGAAATAGGGTGGCAGGGTGCGGATCGCCGGCTGCCAGCGCATTCCCGCCAGCGCCGCCCCCAGCGCGTCGATCGCCGTCGCCGTGGTCGCCCCCGAATACTGCGGATAAAGCGGCGCAACCAGAATGCGCTCCGCCCCCGCCGCCTTCAGCCGCGCCAGCTCCGCGCCGATGCCCGGGTTGCCATAGCGCATCGCCCACGCCACCGTCACGCCATCCCCCAGCCGCGCCTGCAATGCCGCCGCCTGTGCCCGGGTGATCGCCGCCAGCGGCGAACCGTCCTCGCCCCACACTTGTGCATAGGCGTGCGCCGACTTCTTCGGCCGGGTGCGCAGGATCACGCCGTGCAGGATCGGCTTCCACACCATGCGCGGTATTTCCACCACGCGCCGGTCGGAAAGGAACTCGGCCAGATAGCGCCGCACCGCCGCCGGAGTCGGCGCATCGGGCGTACCCAGGTTCACGAGAAGCACCGCCACCCTGGGCGCGGCAACGGGGGGATGGTCAGCAGGTCTGGACATGATCAATCTTCGGAAACGAGGGGAAGGCGGCGGAAACGCAGCCCGGTAGCGGATGCCAAGGCATTGGCGATGACAGGCGCGGCAACCGCCACGCCCAGTTCGCCGGGATCGAACGCGGGCCGGTCGCTGGCAACCAGCTCCACCTCGATCTCGGGGCAATCGGCCAGCAGCGGCAGCGCCATGCCGGCCAGGCTGGCGGTCAACGGCATCCCCTGCGCGTACCCGGGCGCGCAGCCCAGCGCCAGCCCGATGCCGAACACCAGCCCGCCCTCGATCTGCTGGCGGGCAATGTCCACATTGACGATGCGGCCCAGGTCGGCAACCGCACTCACCTTGTCCACCCGCACCCCGTTCTCGTCGCGCCGGGCGATCGCAACGGCGGCAATGCAGCCGCCATCCGCGACGCTGCCGATGCGGTGGCAGGCCACGCCCTGCCCCGATCCGTCGCGCCCGCCGTTCCACCCGGCCAGCGCCGACACCCGCTGCAGGCACTGCACCAGCCGGGCATCGTGCCCCAGCATGGCAATGCGGTACGACAGTGGCTCGCGCTGCAACCGCGCCGCCAGCTCGTCGATCATCGTCTCGGTGAAGAACGCGGTATAGCCATGTGCATTGCCGCGCACCCGCCCGGAAGGCAGCCCGGTCGCCACCGGCACATGCTCGATGGACAGCGCCGGGATCGCGTAAGGCGGGGTTGCCCCGGCCAGCGCGCGCGCATCGGCATGATAACCGGCGCTTGATGCGGCCTTGTCGGCACGCAATCCGTCGAACAATCGCGCGCCGAATTCCCGGCTCGCCGCCGGCAGCGCCGCGCGCAGCTTCCACGCCACGATCATCCCGGCGCTGTCGGTCCGCGCCGAAAGCTGCGCCGCCACCGGCGGGCGCGGCCGGGTGCCCTGCATTTCCTCGGCCCGCGACCACGTCAGTTGCACCGGCTTGCCCACCGCCTTCGCGATCAGCGCCGCCTGCACCGCATGGTCCGATTCCAGCCGCGCATCGAACCCGCCGCCCGCCGGAACCGGGTAGAGGATGACATCGCGCACCCCGATTCCCAGCGCCCCGGCCACCGCCAGCCGCGCCTGTTCGGGCGCCTGCACCGGCGCCCACAGTTCCAGCCGCCCGTCGCGCCAGCGCGCGGTGGCCGATGCCGTCTCCACCCCGCAGGCCAGCGCCGGCGCCACGTCATAGCGCAGCGTCACCGTGGCGCGCGATTGCAGCGTCGCATCGGCATCGCCAACCGCAACGATCGCGTGCGCCTCGCCCTTGTGCAGACCCTTGTCCAGCGCTGCCTCGATTGTCAGCGAATCGACGCGATCATGTCCGCTGAACTGCGGCGCGATCAGATCCAGCGCGCGCTCCGCCGCCCACCAGTCGCTGGCCACCGCCGCCAGCCAGTCCGGACCCGGCACCAGCCGCAGGAACCCGGCAACCCCATGCGCGGCCTTCGCATCATGATGCCCCAGCGCCGGCTCGCCCCCCAGCGGCGCATGGCGGATCGCGGCATGGACCATGTCGGGCAACCGCACATCGCCGGCAAACACCGCGCTGCCGGTGGCCTTGGCAGCGCTGTCCAGCCGGGGGAACGCCAGCGGCGCGCCTGGCGGCTGGGCCACCGGGTTCTCGAATGCCGGCAGCGGAAAGACCGGCGGCGGCGAAGGCGCGCGCTGCGCCGCCGCTTCCTCGGCCAGATCACCGACGGGAATGCGCCGCTTGCCGTTGCCGACAAAACCGGCCTTCACCCCGCACTGCTCGAACGGCACATCCCAGCGCTGTGCCGCCGCCTTGGCCAGCAGCGCCCGCGCGGTGGCCGCCGCTTCGCGCAGCGGCTGCTCATAAGCGGCCAGCGAAGTGCCCTCGGCGGTGGCATTGAAACGATGCGCCGTGGCCCAGTGGCGCGGCAGCCAGCCGTCAGGGCTGGACGCCAGCCCTGCGAACGCCGGCATCCACAAGTCCGCCCATTCCGCCGCCAGCGGCCCGTTCGGCCACACTTCCGACGGCGGCGCCGGCTGCACCGCCACCTTGCGCCAGTCCGCGCCCAGTTCGACGGCGGCGACCTGCGCCAGCACCGTCTGCACCCCCTGCCCCATTTCCAGTTGCGGCACCGACACCGTTACCGTGCCGTCCCTGCCGACGCGCAACCAAGGTCCGAACGCCGCCTCGCCCGGCCCGGGCGCCAGCGGATCGGGATAATGCCGAGGCAAGAACCGCCACGCCACCAGCAGCCCCCCGCCGGCAGCGGCGCCGATCAGCAACTTGCGGCGATCGATTTCCATGTCCGGAATTGTGGCGGCCTCAGCGCTGGTTGTCGAGCCAGGTCGCCACCCGCCGCGCGATCGCCGCAAATGCCTCGGCCTGCGGACCATCGCCGGCGGCGGGCGGCTTGCCGGCATCGCTATCCTGCCGGATCGACAGGTCCAGCGGAATGCGCCCCAGGAACGCGTGGTGCCCCTGATGCGCGATCGCCTCGGTCCCGCCGCTGCCGAACGGGTCCGAGACCTCACCGCAGTGCGGACACTGATAGCCCGCCATGTTCTCCACCATGCCAATCACCGGCACGCCCGCCGCCTCGAACAGGTGCATGGCGCGCGTCGCGTCGATCAGCGCCAGGTCCTGCGGCGTCGATACGATCACCGCCCCCGCCGGCTTGTGCCGCTGCATCATCGTCAACTGAACGTCGCCGGTGCCCGGCGGCAGGTCCACCACCAGGATTTCGGCATCGCCCCAGTCGGCATCGACCAGTTGCCCCAGCGCGTTGCCCGCCATCGGCCCGCGCCAGGCAATCGCCCGCCCATCCTCGACCAGATGTCCCATCGACAGCACCGGCACGCCCCACGGGCTGGGCACCGGCACCAGCTTCTTGTCACGCGCATCGGGCTTGCGCCCTTCGTTGGCCATCAAGCGCGGCTGCGACGGACCATAGATATCGGCATCGACCAGCCCGACCTTGCGGCCCAGCCGGTGCAGCGCCACGGCCAGATTCGCCGACAGCGTGGACTTGCCCACCCCGCCCTTGCCCGATCCCACCGCGATGATCTTCGGCGCGGGCTTGCCGCCCTCGGCGGCGCGATCCGCCATCACCGCCACGCGCACTTCGCCCGCGCCCGCCAGTGCCTCGCGAGTCGCCGTTTCCAGCCGTTCCCGCTCGATGGCGTCGAAGCCGGTGCCGTCCAGCACCACCGTCACCACCCCGTTCGCCAGCCGCAGCGACGAAACCCGCGCCTGAATCGGCTGGGGCAGACCGGCACGCAGTTTCGCGGCTTCATCTTCGCTGGACACTCGACCAATTCCTTCAACCGTGGGGGTTGTCGCGGCTCTAGGGGGGGCGCAACCAAAAGGAAAGACAGGGCACCGCGCGTCCCTTCAAGGCATGTTGGAAAACGTCAACTGTTGACAGTTTGCACGCACCCGTCCAACGGACGCGCAAGAGGAGTCGAGCCATGCAGATCCAGGGCAACAAGTTCGTCATCACCGGCGGGGCCAGCCTGATCGGCAGCCATGTCGCCGATTGCCTGCTGGCCGAAGGCGCCGGCGAAGTCGTGCTGCTCGACAACTTCTCGCTGGGCACGCCCGATGCGGTGTCGCACCTCGACGGCGACCCGCGCGTTCGCCTGGTCAAGGGCGACATCCTGCGCGTGAACGACCTGTTCGACGCGTTCAAGGGTGCCATCGGCGTGTTCTCGATCGCCGGTTTCCTCACCCTGCCTCTGTCGCAGAACCCGTCGCTGGGGCTGGCCGTCAACGTCGAAGGCCAGGTCAACGTGTTCGAGGCCTGCCGCTATGCCGGCGTGAAGAAGGTCGTGTTCTCGTCCTCGATCGCCGCGTACGGCGAACCGGAGGGCGATGGCGTCATCGACGAAACCGCCCCCGCCAACCTCGCCAATTACCAGCCCGGCTCGATGCTCTATTCGTGCAGCAAGCTGATCGGCGAGGCATTGTGCAAGCTTTACGCCCAGAAGCACGGCATCGACGCCGTCGCGCTGCGCTATTCCACCGTTTATGGCGAGCGCCAGCATTATCGCGGCGTCAACGCGCTGGCGATCATCGAAAGCTATGACCGCGTCTCGCGCGGGGAACCGCCGGTGCTGCCCGGCGACGGCAGCGAAGTGCATGACTATATCCACGTTGCCGACGTCGCCCGCGCCAATGTCATGGCAATGGCCGGCGATGCCAGCGGCGACGTGTTCAACGTCGTCACCGGCGTCGAAACCACCGTGAAGCGCATCGCCGAGATCGTGTTGGGCATCTGCGAGAGTCCGTTGCAGCCGGTCTACAAGGACGATCCGAACGCGGTGAAGGCCACGTCCAGCCCCTCGCTGAAGCTCAGCCGCGCCAAGATCAAGGCCGCGCTCGGCTGGGAACCGCAAGTCAGCGTCGAGGACGGCATCGGCCGCCTGATCGGCTGGATTCGCGAGCGGGAAGCCTGACGGTGAAACTCCACCGCATCCGCTCGGTGTTCATGCGCGGCGGCACCTCGAAGGCGCTGGTGTTCCGCGCCGCCGACCTGCCCGCCGATCGTGCCGAATGGGATGCGATCTTCCTGGCGGCGATGGGCGTGCCCGATGCCAACGGTCGTAACCTCGACGGCATGGCCGGCGGCCTGTCCTCGCTGAACAAGGTCTGCGTGGTCGGCCCGGCCACGCACCCCGATGCCGACGTCGATTATACCTTCGTGCAACTGGGCGTCGATCAGCCCATCGTCGATTACGGCGGCAACTGCGGCAACATGTCCAGCGCCATCGGCCCGTTCGCGGTGGAGGAAGGGCTGGTGCCCTGCCCCTCCGATGGTGAAGCGGTGGTCCGCATCCACAACACCAACACCGGCAAGCTGATCGTCGCCCGCTTCGCCGTGCAGGACGGCGCGCTGGCAGCGGATGGCGACATGGCGCTGGATGGCGTGGCCGGCACGGCGGCGGCGGTGAAGCTGGAATTCGTGAAGCCCGGCGGCGCCAAGACCGGAAAACTGCTGCCCACCGGCAACGCCGTCGATACGCTCGACATCCCCGGCCTCGGCCCGGTCGAGGCCAGCCTGATCGATGCCGCCAACCCGTGCGTGTTCGTCGCTGCCGCCGCACTGGGCCTCACCGGCACTGAAATGCCCGCCGATCTCGACAAGGACGCGGCTTTCCTCGAGCGCATGGAAGCCATCCGCCGCGCCGGTTCAGTGGCAATGGGCCTGACCCCGGACCTCGACGCCGCCGGCAGGCTCGCCTCGATCCCCAAGGTGGCGATGCTGTGCCCCCCGTGCGCCACGACGACGCTGTCCGGCCGCGAACTGGCGGCGGGCGACACCGACCTGATCGTGCGGATGATCTCGGTCGGCCAGCCGCACCGCGCGGTGCCGATCACCGGCTCGATCTGCCTCGCGGTTGCCGCGCGCGTGCCCGGCACCATCGCGCATCGCCTTTGCACCAGCACCAGCGGCCCGATCCGCATCGGCCACGCCTCGGGCACCACCGTGGTCGATGCCGACGTACAGAACGGCGAGGCGCTGAACGGCGCGGTCTATCGCACCGCGCGCCGGCTGTTCGAGGGCGCCGTAGTTTACCGCGCATGAAGCGCGGGTGGGTGATCTATCGCGCCTGAGTGCGCAGCGGAATTGAAGGAGAAAGCGAAGTGACCATCGAAACCAACTGGGACGTTATCGTCGTCGGCGCCGGCAATGCGGCGATGTGCGCGGCGCTGTCCGCCGCCGAGCAGGGCTCGCGCGTGCTGGTGCTGGAAAAGGCCACCAAGGAAGATCGCGGCGGCAACTCCACCTTCACCGCCGGCGGCTTCCGCTTCTGCCACGACGGCGTCGAGGACCTGCGCACCGACATCCTCGATGACATGACCCCGGGCGAATACGAATCGATCGGCAACCTGCCCACGTTCAGCGAAGAGCAGTTCATGGACACGCTGATGCGCATCACCGAGCATCAGTGCGACGAGGACCTGGGCCGCATCCTGGTGACGCAATCGCGCGACACGATGCGCTGGATGCGCACGCACAAGATCCGCTTCATCCCGATGTTCGGCCGCCAGTCGTTCAAGATCGACGGCAAGCACCACTTCTACGGTGGCGTGAACATCGAGGCGGTCGGCGGCGGCTGGGGCCTGGTTGACATGCTGATGACGGCGGCTGAGCGCATGGGCATCACCGTTGCCTATGAAACCGGCCTGCGCGAGCTGATCCAGGACGAGAGCGGCGCGGTCACCGGCGTGCGCGCGTTCGGGCCGGACGGCTATGTCAACTTCACCGCCAAGTCGGTGGTCTTGGCCTGCGGCGGCTTCGAATCGAACCCCGAGATGCGCGTGCGCTACCTCGGCCAGGGCTGGGAACTGTGCCGCGTGCGCGGCACCCAGCACAACACCGGCGACGGCATCAACGCCGCGCTGAAGATCGGCGCGCGCCCGCATGGCGGTTGGTCGTCGTGCCACGCCGTGCAGTGGGACATCTCCGCCCCGCCGTATGGCGACCGCGTCGTGCTCGACAACTTCCAGAAGCACTCGTACCCGATCGGCATCGTCGTCAACCTCGACGGCAAGCGCTTCATCGACGAGGGTGCCGACTATCGCAACCACACCTATGCCAAGTACGGCAAGGAAGTGATGAAGCAGCCGCAGCGCACCGCCATCCAGATCTTCGACGAGAAGACTCACAGCATGGTGCGCGACGAGTACCGCATCCGCGAAGTGACGCGCGCCACCGGCAGCACGATTGCCGAACTGGCGCAGGCGCTGGACATCAACGTCGAAGGTCTGGAAAAGACCGTCGCCGAATTCAACGCCGCCTGCCAGCCGGGAGAATACAACCCCTCGATCCTCGACGGGGTCTGCACGAAGGGGCTGGAAGTGCCCAAGTCGAACTGGGCGCTGCCGATCGACAAGGGGCCGTACCACGGCTACGTCGTCACCTGCGGCATCACTTTCACCTTCGGGGGACTGAAGATCAACACCGACGCGCAAGTGCTGGACCTTACCGACAAGCCCATCCCCGGCCTCTACGCCGCGGGCGAGCTGGTTGGCGGCATCTTCTTCCAGAACTACCCGGGCGGCACCGGCCTGCTCAACGGCTCGGTGTTCGGCAAGCTGGCCGGCGCCAACGCCGGGCAAGCGGCCAAGGCCTGACATGAAGGGCATGCTCGCCGAAAAGGTCGCCGTCCGCAGCCTCGTCGACCAGGTCGCCGAGCGGATCGAGGCGGCGATCGTTTCCGGCGGGCTGGAACCCGGCGCGCGCATTTCCGAGCAGGCGCTGGCCGCCCAGCTCGGCGTCAGCCGGGGGCCGCTGCGTGAGGCGATCCGGCGCCTCGAAGGTCGCAAGCTGCTCACCCGCACGACCAATATCGGCGTGCGGGTGGCCGCGCTTTCCCTGAAAGACCTGCACGAGATCCTGCTGGTGCGCGAGGCGCTGGAAGGCATGGCGGCCGGCCTCGCGGCGGCCAACATGACCGACGCCGAGATTGCCGGCCTTCGCAAGCTTGTCGAAAGCCACGGCAAGCAGAAGGCGCTGACCGAGGGCAAGGGCTACTACCAGGAAAGCCACGACGAGGATTTCCACGTCCGCATCGTCACCGGCAGCGGCAACGCGCGGCTGGCGGAAATGCTGACCGGCGATCTCTACTACCTGCTGCGCGTCTACCGCTATCGCTCCAGCACCAAGCCCGGCCGCGCCCACGCCGCGCTGGACGAGCACAAGGCGGTGGTCGCCGCCATCGCCGCGCGCGATAGCGCCGCCGCCGAAGCCGCGATGCGCGCCCATCTCGGCAATGCCCGCCGCTCGGTCGAGGAAGCGATTGCCGCGGGGGCGGAATAGCACTCCTTCCGGAACATTTTGCCCTTCCGCTTCGCGCGCCCTCGGTTATCCTGCGCAGCGAACGAGGGAGAGAGCATGACCATCAGAACCGGTTTTTCCGGCCCGCTGGAAGAACGCGAAGCCATCCGCGAACTGTTCGGCGTCTATGCCGATGTCTCCGCGCGCGGTGATCGCGAACTGTGGGTGACGCTGTGGACCGAAGACGCCCACTGGACCAGCCACCTGTTCGACGCCGCCGGCCACGACGGCCTGCGCGCCACCTGGGACGGGCTGTGGGCCGGCTGGGAAAACGTCGGCTTCTTCAACGAATTCGGCATGATGCACATCGACGGTGACCGCGCCGAAGTGCGCTCCTATTCGCGCGAAGTGGTGCTGCTGAAGGACGGCTCGATCTACAAGCTGGTCGGCCGCTATGACGACGAGCTGGTGAAAGTGGCCGGGCAATGGAAGTTCCGCAACCGCTTCTACACGCTGCAAAGCCACGAGCCGCCACCCGGCTGGCCTGCTGCGGAATAAGCCCTATTTTCCCTCGCGCAGCCGCCGGAATCTGGTCTGGTCGAGGATGGAGAAGATACCCTCGGCCGAACCGATCGTCTTGTCGTCCGCCCGGATCACCCCGCGCACGAACACCAGCGCCGATGTCTTGCGGACCAGTTCGGGCCGGCAGGTTACAAGCTGCCCGCAGCGCGCCGATCCGGCGAACGCATAGGATAGCTGTGAGGTGGCGCACATCGGCTCGCCAATCGCTTCCACCACCCGCACCCCCAGCGCCACGTCGGCAAAGGTCATCAGGCACCCGCCGTGAACGGTGCCGAGATGGCCGTTGGAATGATGCTCCAGCGTGAACAGCCCCACCACCGGCCCGTGCGCATCGCGCCGCAGCCAGTGCGGACCGGCGGCGGCGTTGAAGTGCGTGCCGGGCAGCTTCTGCCACCCGGCGGCCTCGAATTCGGCGTCGGTCAACGCGTCAGACCTGGTTGGAAACACCGGCGGCGTGCTTGGCGGCAATCCAGCCGAAGCACATCGACGGCCCCACCGAGGCGCCCGCGCCGGGATAGACCCGGCCCATCGCCGAAGCCGTGGAAACGCCGCAGGCATACAGCCCGGTGATCGGGTTGCCATCGGCCCGAAGCACGCGCGCCTGCGGATCGGTCACCACGCCGCCATAGGTGCCGACGTCGCCGGGGTACACCGCGAACCCGTAATACGGCCCCTTGCTGATCGGCCCCATCGTCTTGCCGGTGCCTTCCTGGAACGGATCACCCAGCCAGCGATCGTACTGGCGATCGCCCCGATTGAAGTCATCGTCGTGGCCCTTGGCGCACAGGTCGTTCCAGCGATCGACAGTGGCACGCAGCGTGGCGGGATCGACACCCAGCTTGCCGGCCAGTTCCTCGATCGAGTCGGCCTGCTGCAGCCAGCCCGACGCAACCCATTCGGCGATCTTGGCGGGCTTGGGCGCCACGCCGGCCACCTGGTATTCGGCCATGAACTGCGAATCGAGGATGCCATAGCTGGGCACCCCGCCCGGGTGCTTCAGCATCGTCTCGCAGAACAGCTCGTAGGAACCACCCTCGTTCATGTAGCGCTTGCCCGCCTGGTCCACCTGGATCGCGTGCGGCTTGGCGGTGGTGCTTTGCGTGCCGGGCTTGACGTAACCCTTGTCCCAGCCGGGCATCTTGGTCATCTGGAAGCCGACCATCTCGTCCATCTGGGTCAGCACGCCGCCGATCTTCTCCATCGCCACGTGCATGTCGCCGGTGTCGGTCTCGATCCCGTTCGACCAGTCCTTGTTGGTGCCGGGCTGGTACTTGTCGCGCATCGGCTGGTTCTGCGAGAAACCGCCGGCATTGACCAGCACCCCCAGCCGCGCGCCGACACGCCAGGGCTTGCCATCCCTGACGGTGACGACGCCGACCACCTTGCCATCCTCGACGATCAGTTCCTCGCCGGGGCTGTTGACGCGGATGTCGGTGCCGGCCTTCAGCGCGGCCTGCAACATGCGGCCCTGCAGCGCGGCACCGGCGGTGACCCAGTGCTTGCCGGTCAGCTTGCCCAGCACGACCGCGACGGCGATCTTGGCGAAGGTCCACTTGATCTTCCAGCTCTTGCGCATGAACGGCAGCTTCATGCCGTCGTCCAGCCGGGCCGGAACCTCGATGAAGCCCTGGCGCAGCTTCGCCGCCCATTCCGGCCCCAGTTCCTTCTTGTTGAACGGCACCGCCGTGACGGTGCGGCTGGTCTGGCAGCCGCCGGGCAGGTCGTCGTAATAGTCAGGCCAGAACCACGAGCCGCGCTCCAGCCGGACACCCTGTTCCAGCAGGAAGTTCACCATCTTCGGCGCTTCGGTGGCATAGGCGGTGCGGCGCGCCACCGAGGTGCCGGGGGCGTCGGAATCGTCGCCCACCACGGCGTTGAGGTAGGTGATCGCCTTCTCGGTGCTGTCCTCGCCCGGGTCCATGAACGGATTGTTGGGAATCCACATCACCCCGCCCGACTTGCAGGTGGTGCCGCCGACCCACTGGCCCTTTTCCAGGATGACCACCGACTTGCCCGCCTGGCGCATGATCAGCGCCGAGGCCATCGACCCCGCGCCGCTGCCCACGACCACCCAGTCGAAGGTTTCATCAAATCCGGCCATCCGCACTCTCCACGCAACATGCTGCTGTTTGCGCGGCACTGTTCAGCACCGGGCCGCGCAATGCAAGCAGGGGCAGGCGCCATATCGCGTCGGCGTGGCGGCGGCACTGGCGCAGGGAAGCGCGGCGGCTTATCCGGGTGCGCGAACCCGCCCGGAGGATGCCCCGCGATGACCGATTTCCCTGCCCTGCCCCAACTGGAAACCATCCTGTTCGAGCGCCGGGGGCGGCTGCTGGTGATGACCCTGAACCGCCCCGAGGCGATGAACGCGGTGAACCTGCAACTGCATGACGACCTGCTGGACGCGATGTGGTTCGCTCAGGGCGATGCCGGCTCGGACGTCATCCTGCTCACCGGTGCCGGCCGCGCCTTCTCGGCCGGCGGCGACATCGACCATATCGAGCGCAGCGCCACCCATCCGCACCTGTTCGACCACGAGGCGCGCATCGCCAAGCGCATCGTCTTCACCATGCTCGACATCGACAAGCCGATCGTCTGCCGGATGAACGGCCACGCCGTCGGCCTGGGTGCCACGCTGGCGCTGCTGTCCGACGTGATCTTCGCCGGCGAAAAGGCGAAGATCGGCGATCCGCACGTCGGCATCGGGCTGGTGGCGGGCGATGGCGGCGCCATCCTGTGGGCGCAGCGCATCGGCCTCGCCCGTGCCAAGGAGTTCCTGTTCACCGGCGACCTGCTGGCCGCGCCCCGCGCGGTGGAGATCGGCCTGATCAACCATGCATTGCCGCTGGAGGAACTGGATGCCGCCGTCGATGCGTTCTGCGCGAAGCTGCTGGCCCAGCCGATGCCCGCCCTGCGCGCCACCAAGATGCTGACCAACCTCGAGACCAAGCGCATCGCCCACGCGCTGATGGACGCGGGCATCGCCTACGAATCGCTCAGCGTGCGCAGCGAGGAGCACCGCGCCGCCGTCGCCGCGCTGAAGGCCAGGATCACCAAGTAAGCGCTTGGCCCTCCCGCCCGCTTTGCGCTACCCCGACGCGGAGTAAGCTTCCTGACGGGGACGGGACATGGAAGTCGAAGTCAGTGCCGAGGCGAAGGACAAGCGCCTGAACCGGATGGTGGCGATAACGGTGGTGATCCTGTCGATCTTCACCGGCCTGTGCGCTATCAAGGACGGCAATCTGGTGCAGGCGATGCAGCAGGCGCAGTCCAACAGCGTCGATGCCTGGAACCAGTACCAGGCCGACAAGGTGAAGCTGCACGTCGCCGAAAGCACGCGGATCGAGATCGCCACGCTGGCCGGCGGCAACCCCGCCGCCAGGGCGGAGGTCGCGCGGCTCGACGGGGAGATTGCCAAGTACAAGGGTGAGGCGCCGGCGCTTCAAGCGCAGGCCAGGGCCTATTCCGCCCAGTACGACGCGCTGAACATCCATGACGACCAGTTCGACGCCAGCGAGGCGCTCATCTCCACCGCGATCTCGCTGGCGGCGGTGGCGGCGCTGTGCGAATCGCTATGGCTGCTGATGGCCGGCTGGGGCTTCGGCGCCTTCGGCATGTTCCTCGGCGTGTGCGGTTTCGCCAGAAGGGGTTTCCACCCCGACGTGCTCAGCAACTTCCTGGGGTGAGTGCCGCGATGATCAGGGGGACGATCGCGGCGCTGGCGCTGCTGGCGGCGCCAGCCGCCGCGCGGGCCGGCGAGTTGCGCAGCTACTGCCCCGACCGGCCGGGCATGAACACTCCGCCCTGCGCCGTCGATGCCGGGCATTTCTCCACCGAAGTCTCGTTCTTCGACTGGACCCGCCAGAATGATCCCGACACCCGCACCGACACCCTGCTGGCCGGCGACATGGCGCTGCGCTACGGCCTCGATGACCGCACCGAACTGCGGGTGGCGTGGACCGCGTATGGCCACGTCCGCAGCCGCGACAAGGCCACCGGCCTCGTCACCAGCACCAGCGGCACCGGTGACGTCACCCTGGGGGTGAAGCGCAACCTGATCAGCCCCGACATGTCGGGCTTCTCACTGGCGCTGCTGCCCTCGGTCAGCCTGCCCACCGGCGGCAGCGCGATCGGCGCGGGGGACTGGGGCGCGGGCCTGCAGGCACCGATGAGCCTCCCGCTGGGCGGTCCGGTCAGCTTCGCCATCACCCCCGAGATCGACGCGGCGGTGAACGGCAGCGGCCACGGCCGCCATGTCGCCTATGGCAGCGCCGCCGGGTTTGCGATCGCGGCGGCCGGCAACCTCAACCTCGCGCTCGAAGCGTCGGTGATGCGTGACGACGATCCCGCCGGCGCCGGCACATCGGCCACCGCCGGCATTGCGGCGGGATTCACACTCGGCAGGAACACCCAGCTCGACCTTGCCGGCGAATTCGGCCTCAACAGCGCCACCCCGGGCCTGCGCATCTACGCGGGGATTGCGCGGCGGTTCTAGCTTCCGTTTGCACGGACCGCATAACCGGCTAGTGCTGGCGCGCCATGAACCGCCAGCTCATCACTTTCGAGATCGAACGCCAGTTGTTCGGCATCGACATCGTCGCCATCCGCGAGATTCGCGCCTGGCAGACGGTAACGCGCATCCCCGGCGTGCCGCCGCACGTCATCGGCGTCGCCAACCTGCGCGGGGCGATCATCCCGGTGTTCGACATCGCGCTGCGCTTCGGCTGGAAAGCCACGCAAACCGACGAACGCCACGCCATCATCGTGGTGGAGGTGGGCGGCCAGATGTTCGGCCTCGTCGCCGAAAGCGTCAGCGATCTGGTGGAAATCAACGGCGCATCGCTGCAACCGCCCCCCGCGCTTCAGGACGCGGCGATGGCCGCTTTCCTCGAAGGCATCGCGCCGGGCGCGGGCGACCGCCTCATCATGGTGCTGCGGCTGGAAGAGCTGGTCGGCGCCACCGATGGCACCCCGCCGCCACCTGCCCCGGCCGAGGAAGCCGCACTGGCCCTGCCCAGCCTCCGCAAGGGCAGATAACCGCCTAAAGCGGCGCGCACTGCGCCTCCAGCCAGGCCCGCGTCTCGCCCTCTACCTGCGGGCCGACGATCGCCAGCACCCGCGCGTGGTAATCGTTCCACCACGCCACTTCCGCCGGGGTCAACAGCGACAGATCGAGCAGCGCGCGTTCGATCGGCACGTGGGTGAGCGTTTCGAACCCCATGAAGCCGCCCTCGGCGCTGTCGATCGCGCGTTCCTCGACCAGCAGCAGGTTCTCGATGCGGATGCCATAGGCGCCGGTCCGGTAATAGCCCGGCTCGTTCGACAGGATCATCCCCGGCAACAGCTCCTGCCCGGTCCCCGCCTGCCCGCCCGCGCTCTTGGCGATGCGTTGCGGGCCTTCATGAACCATCAGGAAGCTGCCGACGCCGTGGCCGGTGCCGTGGGCATAATCGAGGCCGGCCGCCCACAGGAACTGCCGCGCCAGCGTATCGAGCTGGCTGCCCGCCGTCCCGCCCGGAAACACCACCGTATCCAGCGCGATGTTGCCCTTCAGCACGCGGGTAAACCGATCGCGCACCTCGGCGTCGGGCCCAGATGACGCCTGGCCGCCGTCGATCCACACGGTGCGGGTGATGTCGGTGGTGCCGTCCGGATACTGCCCGCCCGAATCGACCAGATAGACGCTGCCCGGTGCCAGCGTGCGGTTGGTCTCGGGGCTGACCCGGTAATGCACGATCGCCCCGTTTGGCCCCGCGCCCGAGATCGTCTCGAACGACAGGTCGCGCAAGTCGCCACCCTCGCGGCGGAATTGATGCAGCCGCTCCGCCGCCGTGATCTCGTCCACACCGCCCTTCGGCGCCTCCACCGACAGCCAGTGCAGAAACCGCACCATCGCCGCCCCGTCACGCGCCTGCGCGGCGCGGTGCCCGGCCTGCTCCACCGCATTCTTCCGCGCGCGCGGCAGCACGGTGGGATCGCGCTGTTCGACGATCTCCGCCCCCTGCAATGCCGCGAAGATCGCCGCCACCGACCGTTCGGGATCGACCGCCACGCGCTTGCCCGCCAGCCCGGCCAGCGCCAGCGTGAACGCCTCGCGCGGGCGCACCGTCACCGCGTTGCCCAGATGCTGGCGCAGGTCGGGCGTCACTTTCGCCTCGTCAATGAACAGTTCGGCGGTGCCGTCGGCATGGGCCAGCACGAACGACAGCGCCACCGGCGTGCAGGCCACATCCGCGCCGCGCAGGTTCAGCAGCCACGCCACCGAATCGAGCGCCGCGATCACCGCCGCGTCCAGCTTCTGCTCACCCAGCCATTCGGCCACGGCGGCGCGCTTGGCCTCGCTCGATTGCCCGGCCAACTCGGTCGGCTGCACGAACGCCGATGCCTTCGAACGTTCGGGCCGATCGCTCCAGATCGCATCGATCGGATTCGCCGCCACCGGCACCAGTTCCGCCCCGCGCGCCGCCAGCGCCGTCATCGCCGCATCCACCCACGGCTTGCCATGCAGCCAGGCATCGTACCCGATCCGCGCGCCTTCGGGGGCATTCGCCGCCAGCCATTTCGCCGGGCTGGTCTGCGGCACGCTTTCATAGGCGTACAGCGCGCCATCGACCTGATCGCGCACTTGCAGCGTATAACGGCCATCGACGAAGATCGCCGCGTTGTCGCGCAACACCACCGCCGTCCCGGCCGAACCGTTGAACCCGGTCAGCCACTCCAGCCGCTGGGCATAGGCGCCGACATATTCGCTCATGTGTTCGTCGGAAATCGGCACGACGAACCCGTCGAGTCCTTCCGACTTCAACCGCTCGCGCAGCGCGATCAACCGGGCCTGATGGGTTTTCATCAACATGGGACATTACCTTGTGGGGGCGCGGCTTGCAGGCCGCCTTCGCGCAACATAGATGCGAGCCATGAGCAATTCCACCCCGCCGTCCGCCCCGCCCGTCGTAGCGAAGCAACCGCACAGCTTCACGCATCACGGCATCACCGTGGACGATCCCTACGCCTGGCTGCGCGACCCCGGTTATCCGGAGGTGACCGACAAGGCGGTGCTGGCGCATCTGGAGGCGGAGAACGCCTGGTTCCACGCCCGCATGGACCCGCAGCAGCCGGTGATCGACGCGCTGTTCAAGGAAATGCGTGGGCGCATCAAGGAGGCCGACAAATCGGTGCCGCAGAAGGACGGCAACTGGGAGTACTGGATCGAGTTCGAGGAAGGCGCCGAATACAAGAAATGGTGGCGGCGGCCGGTTTCAGGAGGGCCGGACGAGCTGGTGCTCGATGAAGTGGCGCTGGCCGAGGGGCATGAATACTTCCGCCTCGGCGCCATCGCCGTTTCCAACGACGGCACGCTGCTGGCATGGTCGGTGGACGATAACGGTTCGGAGCGGTTCACGGCGCGGGTAAAGGTCATCGCCACCGGCGAAGTGCTGGCGGACGAGATTCCCGGCACACTGTCGTCGCTGGTCTGGGTCGCGAACGACAAGGCGCTGGTCTACAGCCTCGCCAACGAGAACTGGCGCACCGACAATGCCCGGCTGCACTGGCTGGGCACACCGCTGTCCGATGACGTCGAGCTTTACCACGAGGACGACGACGGTTTCCGCGTCGGCTGCTCGGTCTCGGCGAACGAGAAGTGGCTGTTGATCGGCACCAGCGATCACGAGACCAGCGAATGCCGCATGGTGCCGGCCAATGATCCGCTGGCCACCCCGCTGCTGGTGAAAGCTCGCCAGCCGGGCGTCGAATACGACGTCGATGAGCGCGACGGCGTGCTGTACATTCACGCTAACGACACCCACGAGAACTTCCGCCTCGCCACCGCGCCGCTGGCCAGCCCCGGCGAATGGACCACGCTGATCGCGGGCACCGACGAGTTCTACCTGACCGGGTTCGACCTGTTCCGCGACTTCTACGTGATCGAGGGCCGCGTGCGCGGGCTCGATCGCATCGAGGTGCGCTATTACGACGATCCGGCGCGGATCGAGCCGATCGCCTTCCCCGAAGCCAGTTATGAGGCGTCGCTGGGCGACAACCCCGAATGGGCGATGGACAAGCTGCGGGTCAGCTATGAATCGATGGTCAGCCCCGCCACGACCTACAACTACACCGTCGCCGACCACAGCCTCGAAGTGCTGAAGGTTCAGGAAATCCCCTCGGGTTATGACGCCTCGCTCTACGTCACCGAGCGGCTGGAAGCGCCCGCCCGCGACGGCACGCTGATCCCGGTTTCGGTGATGATGCGCAAGGACAGGCAAGGTGCCGGGCCGCTGCACCTCTATGGCTACGGCGCCTATGGCATCGCCATCTCGCCGGGCTTCTCCACCGGGCGGCTGTCGCTGGTCGATCGCGGGTTTGCCTATGCCATCGCCCACATTCGCGGCGGCGACGACATGGGCCGCGCCTGGTACAAGGCCGGCAAGAAGGAACAGCGCACCAACACCTTCAACGACTTCGTGGACGTTGCCAGGGCATTGGTTGAAAAGGGCCTGACCGCGCCCGGCCGCATCTCGATCTCGGGCGGCAGCGCCGGCGGCGAGCTGATGGGCGCGGTCGCCAATTCCGATCCCGCGCTGTGGGGTGCGGTGGTCGCGCATGTGCCGTTCGTCGACGTGCTGGCGACGATGCTCGACGAGGACCTGCCGCTGACCCCGGGCGAATGGCCCGAATGGGGCAACCCTGTGGAGGACAAGGCCGCGTTCGAGCTGATCCGCAGCTACAGCCCCTACGATCAGGTTTCCGCGCAGGCCTACCCGCCGATCATGGTCACCGCCGGCCTCAACGATCCGCGCGTCACCTATTGGGAACCGGCGAAATGGGTGGCGAAGCTGCGCGAGCTGAAGACCGACGACAACGAGCTGATCCTCAAGACCAACATGGGCGCCGGCCACGGCGGCAAGTCGGGCCGGTTCGAAAGCCTGAAGGAAACCGCCGAGGAATTCGCGTTCATCCTGTGGCAGCTGGGCGTGGCGTTGTAGTGGCCAACCGCTACATCATGACCTTCACGGCAACCCCGGCCGACATCGACATCATGGGCCACGTCAACAACGCGGTCTGGGTGCAGTGGATGGAGGCGATCGCGACCGCGCACTGGGAATCCGACGCCGCCCCGGAACACGTTGCCGCCTATGCCTGGGTCGTCACCCGGCACGAGATCGACTATCGCGGCAACATCGGCCCGGGCGAAAGCGTCACCGCCGAGACCTTCATCCCCGCAGGCCCCAGCGGCGCCCGCTTCGACCGGCGGGTCGATTTCCGCAATGCGGCGGGCAAGGTCATCGTCTCGGCCCGCAGCACCTGGGCGATGGTGGACATGGCCACCAAGCGGCTGATGCGCGTGCCGGCGGATGTGGCGGCGCCGTTTCTCGTTACCTGAGCACCTCCGCCACCGGCACGTAATCATAGCCCAGCGCTTCGGCCACAGCCTGATAGGTAACCTTGCCGGCGTGGACGTTCAGGCCATTCGCCAGATGCGGGTTGGCCCGCAGTGCGTCCTTCCAGCCCAGTTCGGCGATGCGCAAGGCGTGCGGCAAGGTGACGTTATTGAGCGCATAAGTGCTGGTTCGCGCCACCGCGCCGGGCATGTTGGCCACGCAATAGTGGACGATGCCGTCGATCACATAAGTCGGTTCCGAATGCGTGGTTGCGTGCGACGTCTCGAAACAGCCGCCCTGGTCGATCGCCACGTCCACCAGCACCGATCCCGGCTTCATGCACTTCAGCATCTCGCGCGTCACCAGCTTGGGCGCCGCCGCGCCGGGCACCAGCACCGCGCCGATCACCAGTTCGCTCTCGCAGATCATCTGCTGGATGGTCGAGCGGTTGGAGAAGCGCGTCTTGGCGCGGTTCTCGAAATGGTTCGACAGGTTCTCCAGCACCACCGCATCGCGATCGAGGATGGTCACGTCCGCGCCCATGCCCACCGCCATCTGCGCCGCGTTCATGCCCACCACGCCGCCGCCGATGATCAGGACCTTGCCGGGCAGCACCCCCGGCACCCCGCCCAGCAGCACGCCGCGCCCGCCATAGGCCTTCTGCAGCGCCGTGGCGCCCGCCTGGATCGACATGCGCCCCGCCACCTGGCTCATCGGTTTCAGCAATGGCAGCGAGTTGCCCGGCCCGGTCACGGTTTCATAGGCGATGGCGGTGACGCCGGATTTCACCAGGTCGGCGGTCTGCTCCGGGTCGGGCGCCAGATGCAGGTAGGTGTAGAGAATCTGCCCCTCGCGCAGCATGGCGCGCTCCACCGCCTGCGGTTCCTTCACCTTCACGATCATGGCGCAGCCGGCGAACACCTCGGCCGCGCTGCCCTTCAGCATCGCGCCGGCTTCGGCATAGTCCGAATCCTCGGCACCGATGCCCTGCCCCGCGCCGCTTTCCACCCACACCTCATGGCCGTGCGCGACCAGTTCGCGCGCCGATTCGGGCGTCAGGCCGACGCGGTATTCGTGGTTCTTGATCTCGCGGACAGTGCCGACACGCATGGGGATTCTCTCCTTGGACAGGCCAAACTAGTTACATTTGAAACCAGTTCAACGCAAGCCCAAGCCGAGTTGCCAACGCCGGGTTGCCAACGCCGGTCTCGCAACGAATACTCCGCCGGGGAGAGTGTCATGGAACAGCGTCCGTTCGTCTGCCGCAATTGCGGTTCCAACTGTCCGATCACGGTCACGCTCGACCGCGCGCGGGTGCTGCGGGTGGAGGGCGACCGCGCCGCGCCGCTCTATCGCGGCTATACCTGCCCCAAGGGCCGCGCCATTCCCGCGCAGCACCACGCCGAAGGCCGCCTGCTGCACAGCCTGAAACGTCTGCCCGACGGCACCCGCGTGCCGATCTCCAGCGAGCAGCTTGTCGAGGAAATCGCGCAGCGCCTGGCGCGCATCATCGACGCGCATGGCCCGCAGGCGGTGGCGGCGTTCCTGGGCAACGGCGTCTCGGCCCAGCCCGCCGCGTCGGGGATGATGCTCAGTTTCCTGGCGGCAATCGGCTCGCCGATGATGTTCTCGCCCGGCACGATCGACCAGCCCGGCCTGCTGATGGCCGGGGCGCTGCACGGGCAGTGGCTGGGCGGACGGATGCATCCGGCGCAGTGGGACAGCCTGCTGGTGATCGGCGGCAATCCCATCGTCTCGAAGCAATACCTGCCGCAGAACCCCGCCTGGCAACTGAAGGCATTGCGTGAGCGCGGCATGAAGCTGATCGTCATCGATCCGCGCCAGACCGAAACCGCGCGCCACGCGGCGGTGCATTTGCAGGCAATCCCCGGCGAGGACCCGACGGTGCTGGCCGGCCTGATCCATCTGGTGCTCGCGCTGGACGGCGTGGACAATGCCTTCGTTGCCGAAAACGCCACCGGCCTTGCCAACCTGCGCGCCGCCGTCGCCGGCTTCACCCCCGCTTATGTCGCCGCCCGCGCCGGCATTGCCGAGGCCGACCTGATCGCCGCCGCCCGCATCCTGATCGCCGCGAACGGCGGCGACACCGCCCCCGGCGTCGGCACCAGCATGGCCACGCGCGGCACGCTGACCAGCTATCTCGCGCTGTGCCTGCAAACCTTGCGCGGGCACTGGGCGCGCGCTGGCGATCCGGTGTCGCGTCCCAAGGTGCTCACCCCCCGGCGCGACTGGCGGGCGCAGCCGTCGGCCCCATATCCGGCATGGGGCTTCGGCGTGCAGACCCCGGTGCGCGGGTTGCAGCAGACCGTGGCGGGAATGCCCACCGCCGCGCTGCCCGAACTGATGCTGGCCGATGGCCCCGATCGCGTGCACGCGCTGTTCATGCACGGCGGCGCCTACTACGCCTGGCCCGACACCGAACGCACGACCCGCGCGCTGGACGCGCTGGACCTGATGGTGATGCACGATGTCACCCTGTCGGGCACCGCGCAGTTCGCTGACTATGTCATCGCCACGCACGACCAGCTCGAGACCCCGGCGATGTCGGCTCTGAACGAGGCGGTGGGCGACCTGCATCCCGGCTATGACTGGAACGAGCCTTACGCCAGCTATTACCCGGCACTGCTGCCCCCGCCCGAGGGTTCGGACCTGATGGAAAGCTGGCAGGTCTATTACCGCGTCGCGCAGAAGCTGGGCCTGCCTCTGGCCTACATCAACTATGGCGGCGGCGCGCCGCAACCCGTACCGTTCGACATGGCGCGCGAGCCGGTCACCGACGACATCTACGCGATGATGTGCGCCGGCAGCGCGGTGCCGCTGGACGAGGTCAGGCGCCACCCGCACGGTGCGCTGTTTCCGCAGGCGCAGCAAACCGTCGCCCCGCGCGATCCCGCCTGCACCGCGCGGCTGCAACTGGCCGATCCTGCGATGCTGGCCGAACTGGCCGGGGTGCTGCGCGAACGCCCCGAGGCGCGGCGCGGCACCGATGCCGCGTTCCCGTTCCAGCTCGTCTGCCGCCGCATCCAGGAAACCACCAACTCGGCGCCGCCGCCGTCGGGACTGGTGCGCAGCGGCCACAATCCGCTGTGGATTCATCCCGACGATTGCGCGGCGATCGGCGTGGCGGATGGCGATGCCGTCACCCTGCGGTCGCGCCACGCCGCCATTCCCGCCTTCGTCGCCGCCGATGCCACGCTGCGGCGCGGCGTGGTGGCGATGACTCACGGCTTCGGCCCGCGCCCCGGCGCCGCATATGATCCCCGCCGCGATGGATCGAACGTGAACCTGCTGATCCGGTGGGAAGACGATTTCGATCCGTACCACGGTATGCCAAGGATGAGCGCAATCCCCGTGGCGATCACCGCCTCGCAAAAGGACCCGACATGAGCCTGAACCCCGAAGCCCCCTTTGCCGGTGCCAGCGCGCTGATCTTCGGCGGCGGCCAGAACATCGGCCGCGCCGTGGTGATGGAATGGGCGCGGCGCGGCGCGCGCGTGGCGGTCGCCGATCTCAACGCCGAAGGGGCCAGGGAAACCGCGCAAGCCGTGCGCGACGCGGGCGGCGAGGCCATCGCCATTGCCGCCAACGTCACCAGCGACGACAGCGTTGCGTCGGCAGTTGCCGCCGCCGAAGCCGCGTTCGGCCCGCTGGACATCCTGATGAACAACGCCGGCATTCTGGCGGGCGGCAACCCGCAGGACATTCCGGTGGAACTGTGGCGCCAGACGCTGGACGTCAACGTGCTGGGCACGGTTCGCGCGGTAAACCTGGTGCTGCCGGGCATGATCGCGCGCGGGCGCGGCCACATCGTCAACACCGCCAGCTTCGCCGGGCTGTACCCGTTCGCCACCAGCCGCGTGCATTATGCCGCATCCAAGGCCGCCATAGTGTCCCTTTCGGAAAACCTGGCGCTTTACGGGATGCCGCTGGGCGTGAACGTCTCGGTGCTGTGCCCCGGCCCGGTGATGACGACGATCGGCGCCAGCATCCGCCACCTGTCCGAAGACTATATCCAGCGGATGCCCGGCAGCAACCTGACGCTGAAGACCTCGGAGGAAACCGCCACCATCCTGTGCGACGGGATGCGCGACGGGCGGATCGTGATCCCCACCGACGAGCTGGTGTGGGATACGCTGCGGGAATGGGGCGAAGGCCCGGATGCCTTCATCGCCCGCAAGAACGCCGAGTTCGCAAGCGGCAACAGCGGCAAGCCGATCATCCCGGCGCACTTCCTGAAAAGCTGACAAACCGGCAGTTTCCATAGCTTCCCTTTTTCGGCCTCGCCGCTTAAGGCCGTTTTAGGGGGACACGGCGGCACCAGCCCGCCCTGCCTGGAGGGAATACCGATGCGCAAACACCTCGGGACGGTGTTGGCGGCGCTTGCTGTCACGATTCCACAAATCGCTCATGCCCAAACGGGCGCGCCGACGGCCAACGGCGCCGACACCGTCTGGATTCTGGTCTCGTCCGCGTTCGTGCTGCTGATGTGCATGCCGGGGCTAACGCTGTTCTATGGCGGCCTGGTGCGCGCCAAGAACTTCCTGGCCGTCACCGTGCAGGTCGGCGCCATTGCCGCCGTCGCCTCGCTGCTGTGGGTGATGTGCGGCTATACCATCGCGTTCGGATCGGTGTCGAATGGCATCCTCGGCGGCGGCGGCGAAGCGCTGCTGGCGGGCCTTGCCCCGGTGCGTGCCGGCACCACCCTGCCCGAGAACGTGTTCGCGCTGTACCAGATGTGCTTTGCCGCGATCACCCCCGCGCTGATGGTCGGCGCCTGGGTCGATCGCACCCGCTTCCCGTGGGTCGTGGCGTTCTCGGCGCTGTGGGGCCTCGTCGTCTATGCCCCTGCGGTCCACTGGATCTGGGGCGGCGGCTGGCTGGCCACGCATTTCGGCACGCTCGATTTCGCCGGCGGCATCGTCGTCCACACCACGGCGGGCGTCTCCGCGCTGATCGCGGTGATGATGATCGGGCCACGCCTCGGCTTCAACCGCACGCTGATGCTGCCGCACAGCCCGGCGCTGACGATGGTGGGCGCGGCGCTGCTGTGGATGGGCTGGTTCGGCTTCAACGGCGGCTCGGCACTGGCGGGAAATGCCGCCGCGGCCAGCGCGATCATCAACACCCACCTCGCCGCCTGCGCGGCGGCGATGGTGTGGCTAGCCATCGAACAATGGAAGGTCGGCAAACCCACCTCGGTCGGCTTCGCCACCGGCGCGGTCGCGGGGCTTGCCACCGTCACCCCGGCAGCGGGGTTCATCTCGCCCGGCGCGGCGATGCTGTTCGGCGTGGCGGCGGCATGCATCTGCTTCCCGATGATCCAGTTGGTCAAGGCGAAGTGGAAGATCGACGATTCGCTCGACGTGTTCGCGGTCCACGGCGTCGGCGGGATGACCGGGTCGATCCTGCTGGCGGTGTTCCTGTCGAAGTCGCTCGGCGGCACTGGCTATGCCAAGGGCATGACGATGGGCCTGCAACTGCACGCCCAGATCCTCGGCGTCGCCTCGGTGGCGGCGTGGTCGGCCATCGCGACGTTCGCGCTGGCCAAGGGCCTGGCGCTGGTGTTCCCGATGCGCGTCACCGAGGACGAGGAACGCGAAGGCCTCGATCTGGCCAGCCACGGCGAACGCGCCTGGGAAATGGATTGATTTGGCTGAGGCCGGGCTGCGAAACGCCGCCGTTCGCGCTTCCGGTGCTCACGGCCATCAAAGGCCGCTGCGCTCCGGGTCGCTCACGGCAGCATTTCTCGCTCCAGCCTGAGCCAAATCCGGACGGGTGACGAAAAAGGGCGCGGGAGCTTCGGCCCCCGCGCCCTTTTTCTCGCGCTGCGGCGATCAATCCCCGGTCAGGATGCGATCGACCAGTTGCTTCATCGTCGGCGTGAAGCCGTTCGAATAGAACGGGTCCTGCTTGAAGCGATAGGCGGCGTGGCCGGCGAACATCAGGTTCTGGTTCACGTCGGCACCGTGGGCGATGTCCTGCAGGGTCTTCTGGATGCAGAAGCTGCGCGGATCGGCCAGGCGGCCGGTGGTGTAGTCGTCATGGTCCTTCCACGACGAGAACCCGCAGTGCGACAGGCAGCCCATGCAGTCCGACTGGTCCTGCTTGATGACCGCGCGTTCCTCGGGCGAAACGAACACCACGGTGTCGTCGGGCGTGCGCAACGCCTCGGTGTAGCCGGCATTGGCCCAGCCGCGCGCGCGTTCCAGGTCGCGCGGGGCAACCCAGAAGTTCTTGCCCTTGACGCCCACGTCCAGCCGCGCGGTATGCTCGCCCGCCTCGACGCGCGAATAAGGCACCTGCCGCTGGCTGCGGGCTTCCAGCGCGCGCAGGAACGGGTTGCGCACCGCGCTGGAATAGAACCCGGTGGGCGAAAAGCGGTGCAGCAGCACGTCGCCCGGCTCGATCGTCCGCAGCGCGTCCTTCCAGCCCTGCGGGATCGGGCTTTCCTCGGTCAGCAGCGGGCGGGTGCCGAACTGGAAAGCGATCTTGCCCAGCTCCGGGTTGTCGATCCAGTGCTCCCACTCACGCAGGAACCACACGCCGCCGGCCATGACGATCGGCACGTCCTCGGAAACGCCCTCGGCGCGCATCGTGTCGCGCAGCGCCTTGACGCGCGGGTACGGGTCCTCGGGCTTCAGCGGGTCTTCGGCGTTCGACAGGCCGTTGTGGCCGCCGGCCAGCCACGGGTCCTCATAGACCACCGCGCCCAAAAGGTGCGAAACCTTCGAATAGGCGCGCTTCCACAACAGGCGGAAGGCGCGGGCCGAACTGACGATCGGCAGGTAGTTGACGTTGAACCGCGCCGCGATCTCGGCCAGCTTGTAGGGCATTCCCGCGCCGCAGGTCACGCCTGTCACCAGCCCGCGCGTCTTGTCCAGCACGCCTTCCAGCACGGCCTGCGCCCCGCCCATTTCCCACAGCACGTTGATGTTGATCGCGCCCTTGCCGTTCGAGATGTCGAACGCGCGCTTCACCTGCTCCACCGCGCCATCGATGGCATAGCGGATCAGTTCCTCGTGCCGCTCCTTGCGGGTCAGCGCCTGGTAGATCTGCGGGATGATCTTGCCTTCGGCGTCATAGGAATCGGCATTGACCGCCGAAACCGTGCCGATTCCCCCGGCCGCCGCCCAGGCGCCCGAACTGGTGTGGTTGGTTGCGGCCACACCCTTGCCACCCTCGATCAGCGGCCAGACTTCGCGTCCACCGTACAGGATCGGCGACAAACCCTTGAAACTCATCGAAACCTGCTTTCCACTTGACCTGCCCCGCCCATATCGCGCCCAATCACCCGCTGTGCGAAGCCGGTCTCGACTGATCCTTGCACGCCCGGATCGCTTCAGGCGCCGGCCGTTCGCCAACCGCCTCGAACCGCGCGAAATACCCGGTCACTTCGGGTTTACGAACAAACTCGCCCAAGCGAAAGCCCACGGCTGCAAATTCGCAGAACAACTGCGCCGGCGGGATGCCGTGACCGCTGGTGGGACGATCGACATCGACCACGATCACCTGCCCGCCCGGCCGCAGCGACGGGCGCAAGTGCCACAGGAACGCATACGGCTCGCCCACCTCGTGGAACATGTGGATCAGGAACACGCGGTCGAAGCTGCCCGCCGGCAGGCGCGGGTCCGCCTCGTCGCCCTGCTTGATCGAGACATTGTCCAGCCGCTCGCGCGAAACGCGGTCACCCAGCTTCGCCAGCGCGGCACGGTCGATATCCTCGGCCAGCACGCGGCCTTTCAGGCCCACGCGCGGCGCCAGGCGGATCGTGTAGTAGCCTTCGCCCGCGCCGATGTCGGCGACGGTCATGCCCGGCTTGATCGCGGCCAGGTCCATCACCGTCTGCGCCTCGCCCTGGGCATCGCGCGATGCCTCGGTCACCCCGCCTTCGGGCGAGGGATTCGCCTGCCGTTCGGCGCGGGGAAATCCGCGCGCCGATTCCGGCCGCCCGGCATCGGGGTCCTCGCGCCGGCAGCCGGTCAAGGCCAGCGCCAGCAAGGCAAGGAGCGCCCCCCGGCGCATCCTAGTCGACGTCCTCGACGTCTACCTTCTCGCCGGTAACCTTCTGCGCCAGCGCGGCGGCCATGAACGGATCGAGCGCGCCATCCAGCACGTCCGACGGCGTCGGGCTGGTGGCCCCGGTGCGCAAGTCCTTCACCATCTGGTACGGCTGCAGCACATAGGACCGGATCTGGTGGCCCCAGCCAATCTCGGTCTTGGCGGCATATTCGCCGCTGGCGGCGGCCTCGCGCTTGGCCAGTTCGGCCTCGTACAGCCGCGCCTTCAGCATCCCCATCGCGGTGGCGCGGTTCTTGTGCTGGCTGCGGTCGATCTGGCTGGCAACGATGATGCCCGACGGAACGTGGGTGATCCGCACCGCCGAATCGGTGGTGTTGACGTGCTGGCCGCCCGCGCCCGAGGCGCGATAGGTGTCGATCTTCAGGTCGGCGGGGTTGATCTCGATGTCGATGTTGTCGTCGATCTCCGGATAGACCCAGACCGAGCTGAACGAGGTGTGGCGCCGCGCACTGCTGTCGTAAGGGCTGATGCGGACCAGGCGATGCACGCCGCTCTCGGTCTTGGCATAGCCATAGGCGTTCTCGCCCTTGACCAGGATGGTGGCGCTCTTGATGCCCGCCTGCTCCCCGCCCTGGTACTCGATCATGTCCACCTTGAAGCCGCGCTTTTCCGCCCAGCGCGTGTACATGCGCAGCAGCATCTCGGCCCAGTCCTGGCTTTCGGTGCCGCCGGCGCCGGCGTGGACTTCCAGGAAGGCGTTGTTGGCATCGGCCTCACCGGCCAGCAGCGCCTGCACCTTGTCGGCATCGGCGCGGGTTGCCAGCGCTGCCAGCGAATCGAGCCCCTCGCGCACGATGGCCTCGTCGCCCTCCATCTCGCCCAGCTCGACGAACTCGATCGCATCGGCCATTTCCGCGCTGATGCTGGTGACCGCGCCGATCGCCGCTTCCAGGCGCCGCCGCTCCTTCATCACCGCTTCGGCTTCCTTGGGATTGTCCCACAGCTTCGGGTCCTCGACGCGCGCGTTCAGCTCGTCGAACCGGCGCAGCGCCCGATCCCAGTCGAGGAACTTGCGAACCAGCGCCAGCGCTGCCTCGATCCGGTCGATATGGGCCTGCCCTTCGGCACGCATGGCACGATAACTCCTTCAATCCGAACCGCGCGCGTTAGAGCATCCCGCGAAAAAGTGGGAACCGGTTTTTCGCGACAGGGATGCGAAAAAACGCGCGGCACAAGCCGCGCGCGTTAGCGCGATCGCCGCCAAAGTCAAAGGCGGCTGTATCGGCTTGCCGGATCGTCGCGCGGAATGCGCGGCTTCAGACCGAAAGCAGCATGAAGATTTCGCGCGCGTGGGCGGCCAGCGGCGCCAGGGCGGCGGAGGCGACGACGGCAAACAGGACAATATGCTTCAACATGGTGCGAACCCTTGAACGACGTGGTGCGACCCGGCGTGTTCCCTGCCAACGTGCTGCACCACCGCCGCCTGCGCCACAAGCGCCGATCCGGGCGTGTCCGAACGGGACACGGAACCGACGCCAATCGTTAACGCCCGGCCGGTTTCATTTTTCGGAACGAAACGCGCAAATCTGCCGAAGTTGCTACTTCGCCTGCACCGCCGCCAGGGTCAGCTTGACGTGATCGCGCCAGTCCATGTTGGTATAGGCCAGCTTCACCTTGCCGTCCCTGCCGATCACGTAGGACGTGCGGCTGGTCAGCCCGCCCACCGACACGCCCGCCATCGTCAGCGCCACGTCATAGGCCTTGATCACGTCCTTGCCGGCAATTGCCACCGGGAACTTGCTGCGGCATTCCTCGGTCGAGAACTTCTGCAGGGTCGGCAGGTCGTCGGCGCTCATCCCCACGACGGTCGCGCCAGCCTTGCGGAAATCGTCGATCGCCTCGGAGAACGCGTGGGCCTCCAGCGTGCACCCCTTGGTGAAGGCCTTCGGATAGAAGTACAGCACCACCGGCCCCTTCTTCAGCGCCGCCTTCAGCGAGAAGTCGAACGGCTTGCCGTCCTCCGCCCCCCTGGTGGTGAAGTCCGGCGCCTTCGCGCCAACGGCCAGCGCGGCGTGGGCCGGCTGGCTGGACAGGAGTGCGGCAGCCGCGATCACGGCGGCGGGCACGGCGAGCGCGGCAAGCGCGATGGGGTTCCTCGTCATGCCGCGCAGGATGATCCGAACGCTGCCCGCTGTCCAGCGTTCAGCGATAGACATCGAGCGCGGCCTTCCGCTTCACGTCGTGCTCGTCATAGATGTTCGAGATGCGCCGGACGATGCGGACGGTATCGCCATCGTCCGCATCGCGCGGCGCCGCGCCGGCAAGCACCGTGGGTAGCGCAATGTCCTCGCCCTGTGCCAGCCGCAGCGGAAACTCCTGCCCGGTGGACAGCATCCGGCGGCAACCCGAAAGCGGGGTGAACCGTCCCGGGCAATCCCAGGCCTCGGTCCACATCTCGACCGCGACGACCGCCCGCTCGCTGCGATTGATGACATGCAGCGGCAGGTCGAGCCGGAACCGGCCATAGGCGATCCGCCCTTCCTCGCCCGACGTGTCGATCGAGATTCCGCCCGCCACCTTGCCCATCCCGTAAGGATCGATCCGCGCGCGCAGGACCGGCACCGCAAAACCGATGATCGCCGCCAGCAGCAACACCTGGATGGGGCGCCAGCCGAACACGGCCCGCAGCGACACCGCCAGCCCGCGCGCGCCGGCAGCGGGCGGCAAGCGCATCGGCGGCTGAAACGGCGGGGTTGCCATCGGGATGGTCCATGCAGACATCGGGCGCCGGAATCGTCCCGGCATCGCCGCCGTTCCTGACATGAACATGGTTGCCAAACCGCACCCGGTACGGCTGGGGCCAGCCCCTAGCGCTCAACGCTTAGCGCAACTGGTCCAGCGCGGCGCCCTTTGCCGCATCCTTCTGATCATAGATGTTCTCGATCCGCCGCTCGATGCGTACCGTATCGCCGTCACGCGCGGCCGGCGGCGCGGCGCCGTCGAACTGCTTCGACAGCGAGATCGACTTGCCCGGCTTCAGCAGCATCGGAAAATCCTGCCCGATCGACAGCAGCGGGCGGCAATCCTTCATCGGCGAACCGGCCTGCGGGCAGTCCCGCGCCGTGATCCACATGACCACTTCGACGATGTCGTTCTCGGTGTTGTTGGTTACCGACAGCGGCAGGTCGAGGTGGAATCGACCGTCCTCGATCCGGCCCGCCTCGCCGCCGGTATCGACAGCGACGCCGCCTTTCCTGCCCGCCGCGCCATACGGATCGAGGCTGCTGCGGAACGCCGGCACCAGGATGCAGATCCCCGCCACCAGCAGCAGCGCCTGCATCGGCCGCCATGCCAGCGGACTGCGCGAAGCCGGGTCGGCCGGGGGCGTATGCACCGCCCGGCGCGCGGCCGACGGTTGCGTCGAGGTTGCCATATGAGTCCTTAAACCTGTTCGCCAAGGCACCACTGCCCGACCCCACGGCGGTTCTCGCATGGCGTGGTTGCGAATCAGGCCGACCCGCTCGCGGAGTTGGACCTAATCATTTGGTAAACGACAATTTTCCAAGTTTCACGCCGATCAGTAAACCCCGCCCTGCTCCGCCGCGAAATCGCCGGGTGCCGCATCCTCGCGCGGCACGGCATCGGCGCCGACGCCTTCCACCCCGCGCCGGATCTGGTCCAGCAGTTCCTGGCGCTTGGCGGTCACCTGCTCCTGCCGGCTGGGTCGCTGCGGCTCGGTCTCGGGCTTGAACGCCTCCCAGATCACCTCCGCCTTGGCCTCGTCACTGGGCGCACCGGAAAACACCCGCTGCCCGCTGGCCCGGTCGATCCGTACCAGCCGCACCCCGGCGGGCGCGATGAACGGCGTGTGATCCCAGCGATCGCGCGATTCGGTGATGAACTGCTTCATGATCGGCGCCGCGAACGTGCCGCCCTGGGCATAGCCGCCCAGCGAGCGCGGCTGGTCATAGCCCATGTACATGCCGCCGACGATGTTGGCCGAGCCGCCCATGAACCACACATTGGTGGGGCCGGTGGTGGTGCCGGTCTTGCCGAACAGCGGCAGGTTCAGATCACGCAGCACCACGGCGGTGCCGCGGATGATGACGCCTTCCAGCATGTGGACCACCTGGTAGGCGGTGCGCGAATCCATCACCTGCCGCCCCTTCGGCGCCAGGCGCGGCATCGGCTTGCCGTCCCATTCGGCCATGTTGCAGGCGTGGCAGAAGCGGTCGTCGGCCCGCCAGATCACCTTGCCGTTGCGATCCTGCACATAGTCGATCAGCGACGGCTCGTACTGCACGCCCGAATTCGCCAGCGCCGCATAGGCGTTGACCATCTGCCCCACCGTGGTCTCGCCCGCGCCCAGCGCGAACGACAGGTAGGGCGGATACTTGCCGATGCCCATGCGTTCGAACGTCTTCGTCACCTTGTCCATGCCGGTGTCGGCGGCGATGTGCACGGTCATCAGGTTGCGCGACTGTTCCAGGCCCCAGCGCATCGTGTGGGTGCCGCCACCGCCTTCGTCGCCGAAGTTCTTGAAACACTTCAGCCCCAGCCCGGCGCCCTGATCGACGCAGTACTGCTGGTCGGGCACCATCGTTGCCGGGGTCATGCCGTTGTCCAGCGCGGTGGCATAGACGAACGGCTTGATCGTCGAGCCGGGCTGGCGCTGCGCCTGGGTGGCGCGATTGAACGAATCGAGCCCCGAATCGAACCCGCCCTGCATCGCCAGCACGCGCCCGTTGTACGGGCTTTCGGCCACCATGCCGCCCGAAACCGCCGGGATGGCGTGGACGGCCCAGGCATTGCCGACCGGCGATGCCGCGACGACGTCGCCGGCGCGCACCGGATCGGCCATGCCGGTCAGCGGCGCGGTGGAACCGTCGATGAAGCCGATCTGCGCGCTCTGCCCGCTGCGCTGCAACACCACGCCGATCCGCCAGTCCTTGTAGGCGATCGACTTGTTCAGGCCCGCCAGTTGCCGCTGCCAATGCTCGGAATCGAGATCGAGGTGCGCCACCGGCCCCGGCCAGGGCTTGCCCGAGGCATAGCGCAGCAGGCCGCTGCGCAGCGCCGACAGGCTGGCGTGCTGCAGTTCGGGATCCATCGCGGTGCGCACCCACAGGCCACCGGCATAGATCGAGTTCGGCCCGTCCTCGGCGCTTTCGCCATACTTGTCGATCAGCCGCCGCCGCACTTCCTCGACATAATAGCCCACCGCCGCATCATAAACTTCCACCCGGCGCGCGATCACGCCCAGCGGCTGCGCCTTGGCGGCGTCGGCCTCGGCCCGGCTGGCCCAGTTGTTCTTGACCATCTGGTCCAGCGCCCAGTTGCGTCGTTCCAGCGCCATGTCGGCGAATTTGGCGCGCCCATAGGTTTCCGGCGCCTTGGGCAGGATCGCCAGGAACGCGGCCTCGTGCAGCTTCAGGTCGCCGACGTCCTTGCCGAAATAGGCGCGCGCCGCCGCCTGCACGCCGAAGCTCTGCCGCCCCAGCGGGATGCCGTTGAGGTACAGCTCAAGGATCTGCTGCTTGTTCAGTACCCCCTCGATCCGCTTCGCGACGATCATTTCCTTGAACTTGCGGGAAAACGACCGTTCATTGCCGACCAGAATGTTCTTGGCCACCTGCTGGGTGATCGTCGAGCCGCCGCGCCCGCGCTCGCCCGAACCGATCTTGCTCAGGTTATCGACCACCGCCTGCGCCAGGCCGATGTAATCGACCCCGCCGTGGCTGAAGAAATTCTTGTCCTCGGCCGACAGGAACGCGTGAATCAGCGGCGCGGGGAAATCGACATAGCGCAACTGCACCCGGCGCTCGCGCGCATAGGAATAGACGATCGAACCATCGGCGCCGCGCACCATCGTCGGCAGCGGCGGCTGGTAATCGACCAGCGTGTCGGCCGAAGGCAGGTTGCGCAGCACCGCCAGCCACAGCGCCGCGTAGATCAGCACGAAGCCACCCAGCGCCACCGCGCCCACCCGGAACAGCTTGCCCGACCGCCAGCGCGCCATGAACCACGCGCGCAGCGGGGCGATTCGCTCGGCCAGGCCCAGCCGCTGGCCCAGCCCGGCCGCGCGATCACGCAGGCGCGTCCACAACCCGCCGGCATCCCGGCGGATGCGGTAGCGCAAGTTCTCTTCTGGACCGTCGTCAGCCATCGCCGCCGGCTCTAGGCAATTTCGCGGGCAAAGGAAATGCCTTCACGGACTGGCGGTCGATTGCCGTGCCAGCCACACCCGGATTGCCCGCGCGGTCACGTCGGCAAAGGCGCGCCGCCCGTCCTGCGACGCCAGCCGGGCGGCATCGGCCGGGTTGGAAATGTAACCCGCCTCGAACAGCACCGACGGCGTATCGGGCGATTTCAGCACCACGAACGCGGCCGACTGCACCGGCCGGTCGCGAAAGGCGAGTCGCCCGGCACCCTCGCGCAGGATCAGGTTCGCCAGCGCCGCCGATCGCGCCTCGGTCTGGCGCTGCGCCAGATCCACCAGGATCGCGTCCACCTCGTTGCCGCCGCCCAGCGCCACGCCGTTGACGGTGTCGGCGCGGTTTTCGCTGGCGGCCAGCCGCTCGGCCTCTTCGCTGCTACCCTTCGACGACAGCGTGTACAGCGTCGCGCCGCGCGCCTCGCTGGCGCCGGCGCTGTCGGCATGGATCGACACGAACAGATCGGCCTGCAAGCGCCGCGCGATCCCCGAGCGCTCTTCCAGCAGCAGATACCGGTCATCGTCGCGGGTCATCGCCACGCGCACGCCGCCTTCGCCCAGCAGCCGGTCGCGCAATGCCCGCGCCAGGCCCAGGGTCAGTTCCTTCTCGCGAAGGTGGCCGTTGCCCGCGCCCGGATCGTGGCCACCGTGCCCCGCATCGATCACCACCAGCGGCCGGCTGGCGTCCAGCGGCCCTGCGATGCGCGGCAGCCCCGGCGCCCCGCCGGGGGGCGGCAGTTCCAGCCGGATCACATAGCTGCGATCAGGCCCCAGCGTAGCGAAATGGCGATCGGCGGCGATCATGGCCGCAAACACGCCCAGCGGCGCCAGCACGATCAGCAGAAGGGACAGGATGCGCGGCATCGCAGGCAGGGTTAGTCTGCGGGACTGCGACGCGCAATGCCGGGAAATCGGCGTTTTGTCATCGATTGTCGCCCGTTCCGGCTTGTCCGTTGATTTCGCGGCGATCTCCGCGCGATGTTCTTAACACCTGATTAAGCATGTCGGCCCCATGATCGCCAAGCAACGAACTTGCACCGGCATCGCGCCGGTGCTAACCCGTCGCAATTGGGGAATTTGCAATCCCGGTCCCCCGCGCGGAACCAGCCTTTGACCGGCATGTCGCGCATTTCCCTTGGATCGGTCCAGCAAGCTACCCGATCATGTCCGGGCCGATTTCCGCCCGGGCCAGCAGGTTGATGCAATTCATGATGAGTTTTTCGCCGTCTCCAGCGCCACAGCCCTTCGGGGCACGGGCGATGTGGGCCGGCTCTGCCCGGAATGCCGGGCAGGCAAAGGCGTTCGGGTCGCACCGTGCCTTTGCCCTTCGCGCCGCAGGGCGGCGCCTCGTCACGCTTGCAGACGCATCTCCGTTTGGCACTTCCGGTGCCGGCATCCCTCAAGACAAACCCCGCGCATTCCGCGCGGATCACCCCCATCCCGCCGCGCGCATTCCTGCACGCGGCGCCACCACCAATCGCCGTGTCGAGCCGCCGGCCCGCTTCGCTTCCGAAGCAAGCGCCGCGCCGCCGCACGCCTGGAGAATATACAATGTCAACGCGCATGTTAATCGATGCGCGCCACCCGGAAGAAACCCGGGTGGCGGTGCTGAAGGGTAACCGGATCGAGGAATTCGACTTTGATTCGGCTGATCACAAGCAGATCAAGGGCAACATCTATCTCGCCAAGGTAACCCGGGTCGAACCGTCGCTGCAGGCGGCGTTCGTCGATTTCGGCGGCAACCGTCACGGTTTCCTCGCCTTCAGCGAAATCCATCCCGATTACTACCAGATCCCCAAGGAGGACCGCGAGGCGCTGCTGGCCGAAGAAGCCGCGCACGCCGCCGAGGAAGCCGCGCTGCGCGCAGCCGAGGAAGCCGAAGACGACGCCTACGAGGCCGGCAGCGACGGCGCCGAGGGCTATGGCGACGAATACGAGGCGGATGACGACCTGGGCGGCGTCACCGAGATCGACACCTCCGAAAAGGACGACGTCGCCACCATCGAGGGCGGCCATGTCGAATCCGGCTTCTCCGAGGACGATCACGGCGACGAGGAAGCCCACGACGACGAAGCGCGCGGTGCCGATTCCGAAGGCGACAGCCGTCGCGGCCGTGGTCGTGGCCGTCGCCGCCAGGGCCGTGGCCAGGGCAAGGACAGCCGCGGTTCCAGCACCAGCGAAAAGGTGGACGACCTGCGCCAGCGCCGCATGGCGTTGCGCCGCCGCTACAAGATTCAGGACGTCATCCACCGGCGGCAGGTGCTGCTGGTGCAGGTCGTCAAGGAAGAACGCGGCAACAAGGGCGCGGCGCTGACCAGCTACCTCAGCCTCGCCGGCCGCTACTGCGTGCTGATGCCCAACAGCAGCCACGGCGGCGGCATCAGCCGCAAGATTTCGTCGGTTGCCGATCGCAAGCGCCTGAAGTCGATCATCTCGGAAATGCAGCTTCCGAAGTCGATGGGCTGCATCGTCCGCACCGCCGGCCTGCAGCGCACCAAGCCCGAGATCAAGCGCGACTTCGACTATCTCGCCCGCCTGTGGGACGAAATCCGCGAGAACACGCTGAAGTCGAGCGCGCCGGCGCTGATCCATTCGGATTCCGACCTCATCAAGCGCGCCATCCGCGACATCTACAACCGCGACATCGAGGAAGTCGTGGTCGAGGGTGAGCACGGCTATCGCGCCGCGCGTGACTTCATGAAGCTGCTGATGCCCAGCCACGCGCGCCGGGTGAAGGCTTATGTCGATCCGGTGCCGCTGTTCCAGCGCTATGGCGCCGAGGACCAGCTCACGGCGATGTACGATCCGGTGGTACAGCTCAAGTCGGGCGGCTACATCGTCATCAACCCGACCGAGGCGCTGGTCTCGATCGACATCAACTCGGGCCGTTCCACCAAGGAGCACGGCATCGAGGCGACCGCGCTCAACACCAACCTCGAAGCCGCGCGCGAGATCGCCCGCCAGCTCCGCCTGCGCGACATGGCCGGCCTTGTCGTCATCGACTTCATCGACATGGAATACGGATCGAACATCCGCAAGGTCGAGAAGGCGATGAAGGACGCGCTGAAGAACGACCGCGCCCGCATCCAGGTGGGCCGCATCTCGGGCTTCGGCCTGATGGAAATGAGCCGCCAGCGCCTGCGCACCGGCGTGCTGGAAGCCACCACCCGCGAATGCCCGCATTGCGACGGTTCGGGCCTGGTCCGCACCGCCGGCTCCTCGGGCCTGGCCGCGCTGCGCCTGATCGAGGACGAGGCGGCCAAGGGCAAGGGCACGGTGATCACCCTGTTCGCCAGCCAGGAAGCGTCGATCTACGTCCTCAACTCGAAGCGCGCCGATCTGGCCGAGATCGAGCATCGCTACGGCGTCAACGTCGAAGTGCTGCCCGAGGGTGAGAACGAGGGCGCCAAGATGCGCGTCGCCTCGTCCGGCCCGCGCAACGAATTCGTCCCCCGCTTCGAACCGATCGCGGTGATCGAGGAAGAGGACGATTACGTCGAAGAGGACGCCTACGAGGAAGAAGAGGAAGTCCGCGAGCAGCCGCGTGAGCGCAATCGCGACCGTGACCGTGACGGCGCGCGCGACGAAGGCGAAGCCGACGGCGAAGGCCGCCGCAAGCGCCGCAAGCGCCGCCGTGGCCGCGGGCGTGATCGCCAGGAAGGTGAAGCCGAGGGCGCCGAAGGCGATGCCGAGGATGAAGCGGAAGGCGCGGACGCCGAAGCGGGCGAGAACGACGCCGGCAACGGTGACGCCGACGCCCAGGGCGAGGATGGCGAAGGCCCGCGCAAGCGCCGCCGCCGTGGTCGCCGCCGGCGTGGTGGCCGCAACCGCGAGGAAGGCGGCCTGAACGAGGACGGCACCGAGCGCGAAGCCGAAGCCGGCGAGGATGCCGAGGGCGAAGCGTCCGAGGACGTTGCGGCCGAAGCGGAAGTCGAGCAAGCGCCCGTCGTTGCCGAGGAAGCCCCCGCCAAGCCCAAGCGCAGCCGCCGCAAGAAGCCTGCCGCCGGTGAGGCCGAAGCGGCAGATGCCGCAGCACCGGCTGAAGCTGCCGTTGCCGAGGAAGCGCCCGCCGCTGCCGAGGAACCGGCCGCCGAGGCCAAGCCCAAGCGCAGCCGTCGCAAGAAAGCGGATGTGGACGCGCCGGTCGAAGCTGCCGAAGCACCTGCCGAGGAAGCGCCTGTCGCTGCCGAGGAACCGGCCGCCGAAGCCAAGCCCAAGCGCGTCCGCCGCAAGAAGGCTGCCGAAGCCGACGTCGCGGAAGTCGCAACCCCGGTTATCGCCGAACCCGAAGCCGCCGAAGCCCCGGCGGTAGAGGAAGCGCCGGCAGCCGAGGAAGACACCGGCCCGCGCCGCACCGGCTGGTGGCAGCGCACGTTCGGCAACTGATCATGCCAACGGGGCGGTGGCGGGCAAAAACCCGCCACCGCCCCGCTTCTCAGCCGACGATCATCGCCGCCGCCTCATACCCTGAGCGGCGGCGTATTCTTCAGCGCTCCAGCATCCGCCGCGCATCGCCGACCAGCGCATCGAATTCGCCCCGCGCCGAGGGGATTGCGCCGCGATAGCAGGCAAAGCCGTGGATCATGCCCTTCGCCTCGCGATAGAGCACATCCACGCCGGCGTTGATCGCCTTCGCCGCAAAAACCCGACCTTCGTCGCGCAGCGGATCGAACTCGGCCGTCACCAGCAGCACGGGCGGCAAACCGGCCAGATCCCCCTTCAACGGCGCACCGCGCCAATGCGTCCGGTCCGAGGCATAGGCCTGCTCGAAATAGGCCCTATCCGGCAAGTCCAGCCCCAGCCCGTCGCCGAACATCGTCGCCGAGGCATGGCCGCCACCCCGATCAGTTGCCGGATAGATCGCGAACAGCAGTTGCAGCGGCACCGCCGCCGGCGCATCGCGCAATGCCAGGCCGGTCACCAGCGTCAATTCGCCCCCGGCGCTGTCGCCGCACAGCACCAGCGCGGTTGCCTCGCGGCCCAGCGCGGCGCCGTTCGCGGCGATCCACCTTGCCGCCGCTTCGGCATCGTCAGGCGCGGCCGGCCAGGGGTTTTCCGGCGCCAGGCGATAGTCGACAAACACCACCGGCAGGTCCAGCCCGCGCGCCAGCGTGGCCGCCATCGCGCCGTGCGTCTCGACACCGCCCAGCACGAAGCCGCCGCCGTGGTAGAACACCACGACCGGCCCCGGCCCGCGTTCGGCCCGCGAATCGTACAGACGCAAGCGAAGTTCGCCACCTGGCCCCGGCATCGTCAGGTCGCGGGCCACCGCAATCTCGCCCACCGGCATATCCGGCGACGGCATCGTGCCCGGTGGAATCTGCCGGATCATCGCCACCACCGCATCGCTCATCGGCGGGCGCGGCTGCACCTTCAGCGCATCGAGGTAGGCCCGCACGTCATCCCGCACCGCAAATTCGCCCATCACTGGTTCCTATCCCGTTCGCCGCGTCGTCGCCGGCAGGACCAGCTTCCACAGCCGGCCGCGACTGGCAAGCCTTGCGCCGCGCATGATCGCGCTTTCCATTGATTTCCCGCACAAAATTTCCCAGAAGCAGGCGGGGGCCGCATGTTCGATCGATTGACCGAAAAACAGCGCGAAGTGCTTGCGATGGTCGCGGAAAACCGGACCAGCAAGGAAATCGCGCGCGCACTCGCCATCTCCGAAAGCGCGGTGGTTCACCGCATCGAATCCATTCGCCGCCTGGCCCACGGCGCCCCGCGTCCCGAGCTGGCTCGGCTGTGGCGCAACCATGTCGCCGCGCTTTCCGCAAAGGGCCAGACCTGTAAGCCGCTTACAGGTCAATCCTCCCATATTCCCGAAATCGCCACGCCGACGGATAGCCCGGATGTGGACAGGCCGCCGGCCGGAGATGCGACAGTCTCCGTCCCGGCGTCAGGGTCGCTCCTGCATTCCACGGATCGTTCCTCGATCGTCCCTGCGGCTCTCGGTGGGCCGCAGGGAACTCTCCTGCGCGTCGCAATGATCCTGCTGATGGCAGCCACCATGCTGCTGATCGTGCTTTCGGCCATCACCATTGCGGAAAATCTGGCGAACCTGCGGCGCGACGGCATGGACCGTCGCGTGGCAGCGCCTGTTGAATCCCGCCACCGGACACACCGCTGATGGCCTGGCTCCCGGGCGCACCCGCACTGGCGCTGGCGGCAATGGCCTTGGCATGGTGGTTTGGCAGCGCGCCCGAACGCCTTTCCGCCGCCGCCATCAGCGCGCTGCTCGTCGCCGAAACGGGGTTGGGCCACATGTCTGCCGCACCTTGGCTCTACCTGGGCTTGCATGGCCTCGCGTTCGCGGCGCTGCTTGTGATTGCTGTCACGGCCAACCGGTTTTACCCGATGGTCATGGCCGCCGGCGAGCTGATCGCACTGGTCAGCCATGCCCTCGTCGTTGCGCATCCACCGCCCGGCAACGCCGCCTATGGCCTGCTGATCGGCATGGCCAAACATGTCGCCGTCACTGCGCTGTGCATCGGCCTGCTGGCGCACGCCCGCCGCACCACGCTGACCGGCAGGTATCCCGACTGGCGCGCCGACCAGCGCCGCAACAGCTAGACCCCTGCCCCCATGCCGCCGGTCACCCGCAGCACTTCGCCGGTGACAAAGCTTGCCTTTGGCGATGTCAGCCACAACATGGCCTCGACGATGTGCTCCTCCAGCCCGTCGTCGCCGATCAACTGCATGGCCTTCACCCGCGCCTTGGTCGCCTCGGGCAGTTCCGCCCGGATCGTCTCGGTCAGCATCAGCCCCGGCGAGATCGCGTTGACGCGGATGCCCTGCGGACCCAGCTCGCGCGCGAACGTGATCGTCAGCCCCGCCACCGCCAGCTTGGAATCGCCATAGGCGCTGCCGCCCATATGCGCCGCCGACGACGAAATATTGACCATGCTGGCACCCTTGCGCCCGCCCATGTGCGCCGCCGCCGCCAGCGTGCAGGTGACGACGCCCAGCACGTTCACCTCGAACAGACGCCGCACTTTCGCCAGGCCCATCTTCAGGATCGGCTGGCCATATTCGTCGCTGTGCAACCCGGCGTTGTTGATCAGAATGTCGATGCCGCCGTTCACTGTCGCCGCTTCGGCCATCACCTCCGCCATCCGCGCCTCATCGGTCACGTCGCCACCCAGCCCCAGCGCCGAGCCGCCGCCGGCGCGAATGTCGGCCGCCGCTGCCTCGGCCACGGTCCCATCAATATCGACCAGCACGACATGCGCGCCCTCAGCCGCCAGTGCCGTGCCGAACGCCTTGCCGAACCCGCGTCCGCCGCCGGTCACCACCGCGGTCGTCCCGCTGCGCATTCCACTCATCTAGCCGTCCCCCAAAGGTTGCTGTTCTTCAATGTCGTGGAACCGGCGATAGTCGATCGTCCGCGTCCCGTCTTGATCGCTCGCGACAATGTCCACGAACCGCGCGCCCCAGCGCACGTCGTCCTCGTCATAGACCCAGCGCCCGTGGATCACCTGGCCGCTGGCCTCGTCATGGCCGGAAACCAGCACCAGCAGTTCCTCGCCCCCCAGCGGGCCGCCCGCCTCCAGCCAGCCGTGCAGCGGGCTGTCGGCATCGATGGCGTGCATGATCGTCCAGGTCAGCGTGAAAGTCGGGTTGCTGTCACGTATCAGCTTCAGATCGACGAAGCGGCGCATCGGCGTGCCGCCGATCTCGGCATCGACCAGCAGCGACAGCCGCGCCTCGGCGGCATAGACCATGTTGTGCCGCTGGTTGGCGGCGCGCAGCATCAGGGTGGGCACCCCGTCCACCTCGCGCACCACCAGCACCCGGCTGAACGCGATCCGCGCCGTCGGCCGCGAAAACCGCGCGAAGGCGATGCCGGTGGCGAGCGCGAACATCACCAGCCCCAGCGTGATCTCCACCACCACGATCACATTGGCGTAAAGCGACAGCGGATACATGTTGCCATAGCCAATGGTGGCAACGGTGTGGACGCTGAAGAAGAAATCGCGCCAGAATGGCCAGACCCCGTCGATTTCCTGCCCGCCCGCCAGACCGGCCTGATCGAGCCGGTAGAGCCCGGCGAACAGCAGGTTGAAGGCCAGAAAAGCGCCGGCGAACAGCAGCCCCAGCACCCGCCAGCGGGCGCGCATGGCGCGGTGATAGACGTCCTCGGCCAGCCCACGCGGCAGGCCCAGCGGGCGTACGCGGATGGTGCCCTCGCGGATTGCCTGTGTGACCAGTGAGGGCGTCTGGCGGGTTTCCGCGCGTGCTTCGCGGCGATGGTGCCCGGCGGGTGCCGTGGTGGCGGTGTGGGGATCGGCCATTAGGGCAGGCTAACGGCGCAACAGGGTCGCCACAAGCGTCAGCGCGGTTCGCTCAGCCGATAGCGCAAGGTGCGCACCGCATTGGCCGGAATCATCGCCCGCCACAGGTCCTCGCCCTTGTCGCGCACCAGCGCGGCGCTGGCGGAATCGATCCGCCGGCGCGGGTCATGCCGCAATGCCGCCTCGTAGCGCACCGCGAACGGGTTGGCATTGCGCACGGTCAGCACGCGCGCGCCCGCCACGCCGACCACCTGGCTGGCCGTCACCGGCGGGGCCGGGCCGATGCGCACGTCGGCGTCCTCGTCCACCGCCAGATCGCGCAAAGGCCCCTCGCCCGCCAGCATCGACCGCCCGCCGGCATCCTCGAACACCGCCACCTTGCCCGCCGGCAGCGCCCGGCCCAGCCCGTCCGCCTTGCGGTTGCGCAGCCGCAACAGCCGTGTCGCTGCTGCCTCGCCCGCCCCTTCGACCCACAGGTCGCTGCGATAGACCGCCTGCACTTTCACGCCATCGAGCTGGAACAGCGCCACCTGCTTCTGCGCCCGCGCCGCCACCGTGGTCGGCACCGGCACGCGATAAAGTCGCAGGTCGCCCAGCGATTCCTCCGCCGCCGTCACCGTGAACGGCGCGCTCTGCATCGCTTCCGTGCGCCGTTGCCCCGTCACAACGATGTCTGCGGCCATCGGCGCCGGAGCGGGCATCGGCGGTGCCATCACCAGCGGCGCCGGTGGGGGGCGGAAAAAACAGTGCATCACCAGTTCTTCCGCCTGGCGCGGTTCGGGCGCCGAATCCTCGCGATTGACCTTGCCGCCCACCACCGCCGTATCGGCGTCGGCAAACCCGGTGCTGTCGCTGCTGGCCAGAGTCACCCAGCCCAGCACGGCGGCGCGGCCGTCGCGCCGCAAGTGAACGACATAATCGGCCTGCCAGTCGAACCCCCAAGCCAGATAAGACAGCGTCACCGTGGCCTTGACCGGCGCGGGTGCCTCGGTTTCCACCGACAGCGTCGGTCGGGCCGAAAGCCCGTCAGGCACGCCATCATGGACCAGATCGTCGCTGGTCGGCCCGCAGTCCACCGCCTCGAACCCCGCCTGCGTCTGCACGATCGTCGCGCCGTCCGGGCCGGAGCGGATCACGGCGCGCTCCTCGCGCACCGCGCCGGTCTTGAGGTTGGCCCGCCGCAGCGTCACCGGCCGCCCGAATGCCCGCGCATAAAGGTTGCGCGGCGACAGCAGCTCGGCGTCCAGGTTCTTCTCGCGCACGCCGGCCGGCAGCCCGCTGACCAGCGCCGATTCGGGCAGCATCCCCGCCGCCACGCCCTCGAACCGCAGCGTCGCCTTGCCGGCGGGCAGCGATACCTCGCGCGTTTCAGTGACGAGTGCGTAGCCCTGCAGCCAATCGCGATCCATCGCCTCGCCCGGGCCGCGCTCGGGCGCGCGATAAATGGTCACCCCCACCTTGCCCGGCCCATCGGACGTGACCACCGGCTCTGCCCCCAGCGGCGCACCCGCCATCGCGGCCAGCAGCAACAGCCGACGCATCGCCAGCCTCAATACCGCGTGTCGAACTGAACGGTCAGTTTCGTCTGGCCATTGGCCGGCACATCCACAAGCCAGGCGCGTTCGTCGGCGGAGCGTTGTTCCCCCTTCACGCTCTCGCTGGGCACGCGCACGTCGTACGCCCCCCACCAGCGATCCAGCCCGCGCTGCACCACTTCCACCTTCACCGGCTCCGCCCGCGCGTTAGTAACGGTATACGTCATCGTTGTGCGCCAGTAGTCCTTCGCCACCTGCGTCTCGATCACGCTGGTCCGCCCGTCCACCGTCACCCGCCAGTGCGCGCTGCGCTGCCACTCATCGCCGGTGATGCGCTCGCGCTTTTCCAGGTTCGGCCGCACCTTCACGTCGAACGCCTCGCCGGTCTTGATCGCCAGAACCGAGCCCATCGGCGTGTGGCCGATCGCGTTCTCGCCGATGAACTGCGGCTGTCCCCGGCCGTCGCGCATGTAGACGCGCACCGCGCCGGCCGGCAGTGCATCGCCCAGTCCGCCCGCCTTTGCCGACGAGAACTGCAGCACGGTATCGACGCTGCGCGCCTCGGTCTGGTTCTCCAGCCAGTCGGCCACGAACAGATAGCGCTTCACCGCCGGCACGCCGTTCACGTTCAGGAAGCTGACCTGCTTCTGCTGCGCATTGGCCACCGTGGTGCGCCCGGCCAGCGGGTACAGGTAATAATCGCCCAGCCGCTCCCGCGCCGCGCTTTCGGTGCCCATGCGGTTGCCCGGCACGGCCTGCCGACCATAGTTCTGCCCCCCGCCGATCGCGCCGGGCGATCCCGCCACCAGCAACAATTTGGCATTGCCGAAGCCGGTGCCGCTGGTGTTGTTCAGCGTGACCCAGCCCTGCATGTCCAGCTTGCCGTCACGCTCATCGAACAGCGCGACATAATCGGCGTGCCAGCCGAACCCGGTGGACAGATAACGCAGCGTCAGCGGCCGTCGCCCGGCGCGCGCGGCGTCCAGAGTCACCGACAGCGTCGGGCTGGCGCGCAGGTTGGGCGGCAGGGTGGGAAACACCACGCGGCCGCCGTAGTTGCCCAGGACCTCGATCCGCTGGCCCACGCGCACCACGGTGCCGCCGTTGTTGGCCAGCACCTGCGCCGCCTCGCTGGTTTCGGCGCCGGTGGCGGGGTTGGTGCGCACCAGCGTGACCGCCTGCCCCACCGCCTTGTCCATCAGCTTCTCGGGGGTCAGCAGGTCGTAATCGAAGTTCTGCTCGACAATGCCGACGCCGCTGCCCGCCAGAGTGACCGTCTCGGGCCGGATCGCCGCCGAAACCTCGGGAAATTCCTGACGCGAACGCCCCACAGGCAGCGCCAGCTCGCGGGTGTCCTCCACCAGCGCCAGATCGTTGTTGTAGATGGTCAGCGCCACATCACCCTGGCCCGCAGGCGGCTCGGCCGCTGCCGCCGATGCGACCAGACCCAACGCCCCCACGATCACCTTGCCGCGCCGCATCGCCGTTCCTCCGACATTTGCGGCAACCTTGTGCGGAAAACCTCGCGGTTTCCGCCAGTTGCCGGGGGAGACTGCCACGCCAGCCGCATCCGGGCAAGCGCGCGCGTGCTTGCGCACCGCGATCGGCCGGGCCAGACGTCGCACGATGTCCGCCGCCGACCCCATCGCCCGCAATCGCGGCGCCATCACCTTCGGCATCATCCTGACCACGTTGATGAGCGCGCTGGACACCACCGTGGCCAACATCGCGCTGCCGCACATCCAGGGCAGCCTTTCCGCCTCGCCCGAACAGATCACCTGGGTGATCACATCGTACATCGTCGCCACTGCGGTCACCATTCCGGTCAGCGGCTGGCTCTCCAGCCATTTCGGACTGAAGCCGATGCTGATCGCCTGCATCGCCGGCTTCACGCTGACATCGCTGGCCTGCGGCCTTGCCACCAGCCTGCCCGAACTGGTGCTGTTCCGCATCGCGCAAGGGGTGATCGCCGCGCCGCTGATGCCGGTGACGCAAGCGGTGCTGCTGAACATCAACCCGCCCGAGCGGCACGGCCGGGCGATGGCGCTGTTCACGATGGCGGCGGTGCTGGCCCCCGCCGTCGGCCCGATCATCGGCGGCTGGCTGACCGAGGCGCTGTCGTGGCGCTGGTGCTTCTTCATCAACCTGCCCGCCGGGGTGCTGTCGATCGTCATCCTCGCCACCGTGCTGCCGGCATCGCCGCCGCGCCCCGGCCGCTTCGACTTCCTGGGCTTCGGCGCGCTGGGTCTGGCGATCGGCTGCCTGCAACTCGTGCTCGATCGCGGCACCACGCTGGACTGGTTCGACAGCCGCGAGATCGTGATCGAGGCCACGTTGTCCGCCACCGCCTTCGCGGTCTACCTGATCCACAGCATGACATCGCCTGCCCCGCTGTTCCCGCTGGCGATCTTCCGTGATCGCAACCTCGTCACCGCCTCGGTGTTCGGCTTCCTGTTCTCGATCCTGACGTTCACCAGCTTCACGCTGCTGCCGCTGATGATGCAGGGCCTGCTGGGCTATTCGGTGATTCACGCCGGCTGGCTGTCGGTGCCGCGCGGCCTGTTGATGCTGCTGATCCTGCAATTCATGGGCCGGATCGATCAGTTGGTCGATCGCCGCGTGCTGGTGGCCGTGGGCCTGTTCTTCTTCGTGCTGGCGTTCTGGGAGATGGGCCGGTTCAGCCTCGACATGGACGGCGACACCATCGTCTGGGCCACGCTGCTGCAGGGGGTGGGCCAGGGCATCCTGTTCGTGCCGCTGGCAACGCTGGGCTTCGCCACGATAGCGCCGCGCCTGCGCGCCGATGGCGCCGCGTTCAACGCATTGATGCGCAACGTCGGCGGCAGCGCCGGCGTCGCGGCAATGCAGGCGCTGGCTGCCCGCAATGCCCAGGCGGCGCACACCCGCCTTGCCGCGCACATCGTTCCGGGCGATCCGCGTGTCGCCACGCTGCCTGACGGAATCTCGCCGCCGCTGCTGGACGGGCTGATCAACCGGCAGGCGATGATGCTGGCCTATGTCCAGGATTTCCGGCTGATGACGCTGATCGGCCTGCTGTGCATCCCGCTGGTGCTGCTGATGCGCACGCGGCGGCAACCCGGGGCGCGCTGAGCGCTCCCCGGGCCATTACCGATAACACCACCGGTCACGCGTCAGAAGTGATAGCTCAGGGTGCCGCGGAAGGTGTTGAACTGGTAGTTGCGCGAGGCGCGCATGTTGGTCTGCCCGCCGGCCAGCACGAACGGGCTGGTGGCCGGGGCAGTGCCCTGGGTCACCGCGACATAGTACTGGTCGTCCTTGTACTTGTTGTACAGCCACTCCAGACCCAGGCTCACTTTCGGCGTCACCATCACTTCGGCGCCGCCGCCAGCCTGCCAGCCCCAGCGCCAGCTATCCGGGTTCACTTCGGTGAAGGTGTTCGCGGTGTTGGTGGTGCGGAAGATGTGCTTCATCTTCGCATAGCCGATGCCGCCGGTGGCATAGAACAGCCCGCCGCCGTCGGGCGTCCAACCGAGCCGGCCGCGCAGCGCGACGCCATAGTCGATCCCGCGCGAAATCCGATAGGCGTTGCCCGCCGAACTGAACGCCGAGGTCGCGTCACGCGCCTTGTTGGTCGATCCTTCCAGCACCGCGCCCGCCACCAGATGACCCATGCGCTTGTCCCAGCCCAGCCGCACGGCATAGTCCATGCGGTTGCGGTCGGGACGGCAATCGCCCGGCGTGGTGCTGGCATAGTAGCCGCGACAGAACCCCGGCGCGAACGCGTCGGCGCCGCTCGCCGTCGTTACCGTATCGCCGAACGTGCCGTCGTTGTTGCGGTCGAACAGCAGCTTGTTGTTGCTGCCGTTGGCGCCGTTCGCCCAGCCGACCGCACCTGAGACGTAGGGGCCGTCGTAGGTATGCGCGCGCCAGTCGTCGTCGCGCGGCGCATCCTGCGCGTGGGCCGGCATGGCAAGCAGCGGCAGCGCGGCAATCGCGGCCAGGGCGGTCAATCGGAAAACGGGCATGGAAGGCTCCTCATCGGGGAATTCCCCCCTCCAACCGCCGCCGCAACCTGCCGGTTCCCCTTTGCGCGACGTATAAATTTCATATGCTTGCGGGAACCTGTCGCCATGTCAGCACTTTGCGCAGCCAAGTGTGCCTTCCCCTGCGCGCCCATCCGTGCTGTGTTCGCGGCCAGACGACATGCGCGATCAACCGGGGGATTCCTGACGATGCTGTTCCGTTCCGCCTTGATGTTCGACCTGCGTTCGGCCCCGTTCGGCACGCCGCACGAACAGATCTATCCCGCCGCGCTGGACATGATCGAATTCGCCGATCGCAAGGGCTTCGACAACGTCATCCTTGCCGAGCATCACGCTTCGCCGGATGGCTATTGCCCGGTCCCCGCCGTGTTCGCCGCCGCCGCCGGGGCGCGCACGAAGGACATCATGATCACCCTGTGCGCGCTGGTGCTGCCGTTGCACGATCCGGTGAAGCTGGCCGAAACCATCGCCGTCACCGATTTGGTCTGCGGCGGCCGCCTGCATACCGTCCTCGTCGCCGGCTATGCGCACCACGAATTCGCGATGTTCCGCAAATCGATGAAGCAGCGCGGCCGGGCAATGGACCACGGCACCGAGGTGATCATGCGCGCGCTTTCAGGCGAACGCTTCATGGACGGGGACCGCGAGGTGTTCGTGCGGCCGATCCCGAAGGCATTTCCCAAGCTCTACATCGGCGGCGGCGTCCCCGCCTCGGCCGCGCGTGCGGCGCGGTTCGGGCTGGGCTTCAACCCGCTCAGCCCCGATCTCGATGCCGTCTATGTCGAGGAATGCCGCAAGCTGGGCACGGCCCCAGGGCCGATCTTCGGCCGCTCGGTCGGCACCCATTGCACCGAGAATGTCGAGCAGGCCTGGGCCGACATCGGCGAGTACATCCTGTGGATGGCCCGGTCCTATGCCGCGATCAGCGCCGATCCGAACGAATCGAATTCCCCGCTGCACGGTCTCGACACCATCGAGAAAGTCCGCGCCTCGGGCATGATCCAGGTGCTCACCCCCGACCAGTGCGTGGAACTGGCCCGGACGCGCCACCTGTCGCTGATGCCGCTGATCTCGGGCCTGCCGCCCGAAATCGGCTGGAAAAGCCTGGAGCTGTTCGCCGACAAGGCGCTGCCGCGCATTCAGGAAATGAACCGTGCCGATCGACGGCGTTCATGATCTCCGCATGAAACCTTAACGAAAGCTGCCAACGTTGCTCGCAGGCCGTTCAGGAACACAGGCGTAAACATGAACTCAAGACGGCGAATCGGGAGAAACCCCCGAACCGCCCAGGAGACAGCTCATGTTCACCCAGTTCAAGAAAGCCGCCCTGAAGACCATTGGTGCCACTGCCCTTGCCGCCACCGCGCTGGCCAGCGCCACCCCGGCAATGGCCGATCCCTATCGCGGCCACCGTGGCGGCGACGTCGCCGGCCCGGCCATCGCCGCCGGTATCTTCGGCCTGGCGATCGGCGCGATCATCGCGTCCAGCTCGCACCACGACCGCGATCGCGAATATCGCGACGGCTACAACGGCTACAACGGGTACCAGAACTACAACGCCTACAACGGCGGCTACTACCAGAACGGCGCCCCCCGCGCCTATTACAACGATCGCGACGGCTACCGCTATGACCATGACGGGCGGCCCTACGGCTACGATCGCAACGAACGTCGCGGCTGGTAACCTCCCACCGATCGCCAGTCGCGCAGCGCCCCCTTCCCAGCCGGAAGGGGGCGCTCTTGCGTTCGCCGGCCCGTTTCGGCCCGCGCCGGCAACGTCCCGTCGGATCGCCGGGACCATTCAGGCCCGCGTAATCATCTTGCTTGCAGACCCGAACCAACAGCAAACAAGGAGAACAGACATGTTGTCCCTCACCCGCAACAAACCGATCGGCAAGGCGGTCAT
>JAGWVC010000169.1 GCA_018971065.1 Sphingomonadales bacterium
CATCGGCCTGATCGAATCGGGCGTGGGCTGGATTCCCTGGGCCTGCGAATACATGGACCGCACCTGGACCATGCAGAAGGGCTGGACCGAGTGCGCCATCAAGCACCCGCCCAGCTTCTATTTCGACCAGAACGTCTATGCCTCGTTCATTTCCGATCCGGTCGGCGTGGAATTGCGCCACAAGCCGGGCTGCCGCAACATCATGTGGTCTTCGGACTATCCGCATTCCGAGACCACGTTCCCGCATTCGCACAAGGTGATTGCCGAGAATTTCAAGGGCGTGCCCACCGCCGAGCGCGACTGGATCATCGCCGGTTGCGCGGAGAAGTTCTTCGGCCTGAAGTAGCCCGACCGAACCGACGAACCCACCGCTATTGACAGACCCGGGCCGATCGGGCGGAACGCGGGCATGGAAACATGCGCAACCCCGATCGCCGTGGTGCAGGGCGCGGCAAGCGCTGTCATCCAGCGGTTGCTCGCCGATTTCGCGGCGCGATGGAACGGTCGCATCCGCATTGCCGGGCTGGTCGAGGAAGCGCAGCAGGACGCCTGCAACTGCGCGCCCGGCCGGTTGCGGTCACTGGTCGATGGCAGCCTTTATCCGATCTTCCAGGACCTGGGGCCGGGTTCCGTGGCCTGCGCGCTCGACGCGGTGTCGCTGGTGGCCGCGTGCGAGGCTGTGCGCCGTGACATTGCCGCCGGGTGCGATCTCGTCATCCTCAGCAAGTTCGGCAAGCTGGAGGCGGAAAGCCGGTCGGGCCTGCTGCCGGCATTCGCCGATGCGATCGAGGCCGGTATCCCGATCCTGACCGCCGTCGCGCCGAAGTTCGATGATCGCTGGCAGGCCTTTGCCGCGCCGCTGGATGTGCGCATACCCGCGACCAGCGATGCACTCGACGGCTGGTGGCAGCAACACGGCTGAGTCGGGTTCAGGCCCCTGCCAGCAATTCCCGCGCCCGCGCGCAATCGCGCTCCATCTGTTCGGTCAGCGCATCCAGCGAATCGAACTTCGCCTCGGGCCGCAGGAAGTGGTGCAGCGCCACCTCGATCTCCTGACCATAAAGATCGCCGTGAAAATCGAAGAAATAGGGTTCGAGCAGTTCCTTCGGCGGATCGAACGTCGGGCGGATGCCCAGGTTCGCGGCACCCGCCACGCGGCGCCCGTCGGGCAGCAGCCCGGTAACCGCATAGATGCCGTAACGCGGCCGCAGATAGGCACCCAGCGCCAGGTTGGCGGTGGGATAGCCGATGGTGCGGCCCAGCTTGTCGCCATGCTGGACGGTATGGCGAATCGCGAACGGCCGGGTCAACAGGCGCGTCGCGGTCTCGCAATCGCCCGCCTTCAGTGCGGCGCGGATGCGGCTGGAGGAAACCGGCTCGCCCGATTCGATCACCGCGCCGACCGCGCGGGCGCGCAGCCCACAGCCCGCACCGATTGCGCCCAGCACCTGCGGATTGCCGCCACGGCCCTTGCCGAAGGTGAAATCGTCACCGGTCACCACCCCCGCCGCGCCAAGCTGGGCGGCCAGGACATCGCGCACCCAGCCTTCGGCACTGGTGGTGGCCATCGCGTCGGTGAAGTGGAACACCAGCATGGCATCGGCGCCGGCGGCGGCGAACAAGTCCTGGCGCTGGTCCAGCGTGCTCAGCCGGAACGGCTCGGCATCGGGCTGGAAGTGTCGCACCGGATGCGGATCGAACGTGGCGACGATGCACGGCCGCCCTTCCGCCCGCGCCCAGGCCAGCGCCGCGCCGACCACGGCTTGGTGGCCAAGGTGAAAACCATCGAAGTTGCCCAGCGCCAGGATCGCGCCGCGCATCGCTTCGGGCATGGGGTGGCGCGAATCGAGGCGGATCATGCCCGGCGCCTCAACGTGGCGAAGCGGTAGGCGGGGAAACCATCGGCGGCCGGATGATCCTCGCCCGCCGATTCGATCCACTCGGTCGGATCGAGCGGCGGCATGAACGTGTCGCCGACCGGCGCGAGCTCGATTTCGGTCAGCTCGACCCAGTCGGCATGGGGCATGAACTGGGCGAACACGTCGGCACCGCCGATCACAGCCACCGTGTCGCCACCGGCCATCTCGATTGCCTCGGCCACCGAATGCGCCGGTTCGGCCCCGGCCGCGGCCCATGCCCGGTCACGCGTCAGCACGATGTGGCGGCGGCCCGGCAGCGGGGCGGGGAACCCTTCGAAGGTGGTGCGGCCCATGATCATCGGCTTGCCCAGGGTCAGCGCCTTGAAGTGCCTGAGATCGGCCGGGAGACGCCAGGGCAGGCCGCCATTGGCGCCGATGACGCCATTGGCCGCGCGGGCATAGATCAGGAAAAGCTCCGGCCGCATCGGCTCAAAACGTCAGCCGGGTGACGTGGCCCATCTTGCGCCCGGGCCGGGCCGCGGCCTTGCCGTAAAGGTGCAGGTGGTTGCACGGATCGGACAGGATCGCCGCCCAATCATGCGCGGCGTCGCCGATCAGGTTGTCCATCACCACACCGCTGGCGGCCAGCGCGGTATCGCCCAGCGGCAGGCCGCAGATGGCGCGGATGTGATTCTCGAACTGGCTGGTAAGCGCGCCCTCGATCGTCCAGTGGCCCGAGTTGTGGACGCGCGGGGCCATCTCGTTGAACACCGGGCCTTCGGCGGTGGCGAAGAATTCGGCCGCCATGACCCCGACATAGCCGAGCGCTTCGGCAATTTTCGCGGCAAGCGCGCGGGCGGGGGCGATCTGCGCGGTAAAGCTGGCGGGCGCGGGCACGGTGCTGCGCGCCAGAATGCCGCCTTCATGGACGTTCTGCGGGGAATCCCAGAAGCGCACGTCGCCATCGGCGCCCCGGCACAGGATCACCGAAAACTCGCCCTGGAACCGCACGAAGCCTTCATAGACCAACGGCTTGCCGGGCAGATCCAGCGCCCGGGCATCGGCGGCGGCCATGATTCGCCACTGGCCCTTGCCGTCATAGCCGTCGCGGCGGGTCTTGAGGATACCGGGCGCGCCGATCGCGGCGAGGGCCGCATCAAGGTCGGCGTGCGAATCGACCGCCGCATAAGGCGCGGGGGTGCCGCCAAGGCCGGCGACGAACGCCTTTTCCGCCAGGCGGTCCTGCGCGGTTTCCAGCGCGCGGGGGTGCGGATGCACGCGAACATCGCCCAGCGCCGCCAGCGGCATGACCGGCACATTCTCGAACTCGTAGGTGATGACGGCACAATCGGCGGCGAACCGGGCCATTGCGTCGGCATCGTCATAGGCGGCGCAGGTGAACTGGGCGGCAACCTCGGCCGCGATCGAATCGGCCTCGGGCGCGTATATATGGCAGCGATAGCCAAGCTGGGCGGCGGCCATCGCCAGCATCCGGCCAAGCTGGCCACCGCCAAGGATGCCGATCGTCTCGCCCGGCGCG
>JAGWVC010000170.1 GCA_018971065.1 Sphingomonadales bacterium
AGCGCGCCGTGCGGCTCGTTGCGGTGGCAGCAGCCGTTCTCGACGATGCGCAGCGGCAGGTCGCGGTAGGACTTGATGCCCTGCTTGAAGATCAGGATGTGCGCCGGGCAGTTCATCGGCTTCAGTGCCATCCAGTCGGCATCGCCGCTGATGACCGGACCTTCATCCTCGGTGTTCGGGGTCTCGTCGGGGATGACGAACATGTTCTCGCGGTACTTGCCCCAGTGGCCGGACTGTTCCCACTGGCGCGCGTCCATGATCTGCGGTGTCTTCACCTCCTTGCAGTCGGCGGCTTGCACGGCGCGGCGCATGTAGTCTTCCAGCGCGCGATAGATGACATAGCCCTTGGGGTGCCAGAACACGCTGCCGTGCGCCTCGGCCTGGAGGTGGAACAGGTCCATCTCGCCGCCCAGCTTGCGGTGGTCGCGCTTCGCCGCCTCTTCGAGTCGGGTCATGTGCGCGTCGAGCTGCTTCTTGTTCAGCCAGCCGGTGCCATAGATGCGCGAAAGCATCGCGTTCTTCTGGTCGCCACGCCAATAGGCGCCGGAAACGCGGGTCAGCTTGAACGCGGCGGGGTCCAGCTTGCCGGTGCTGGGCAAGTGCGGCCCGCGGCACATGTCGTACCAGTCTGCACCGGAACGATAGATCGTCAGGTCCTCGCCCTCGGGCAGTTCGGCGGCCCATTCGGCCTTGAAGGTCTCACCAGCGGCGCGCCAGGCGGCGATCAGCACGTCGCGGTCCATCACCTCGCGCACCAGCGGCTTGTTGGCGGCGATGATCTTGCGCATTTCGGCCTCGATCGCCGGCAGGTCTTCATCCGTGAACGGGCGGTCCTTGGGGGCGAAGTCGTAATAGAAGCCGTCGTCGGTGCTGGGGCCGAAGGTGATCTGCGTGCCCGGAAACAGCGCCTGCACCGCTTCCGCCAGCACGTGCGCGAAATCGTGCCGCGCCAGGTCCAGCGCGTCGGCTTCGTCCTTCGCGGTGACCAGCGCCAGCGCGGCGTCGCCGGTGAACGGGCGGCTGAGGTCCACCAGTTCGCCATCAATGCGTGCGGCCAGCGCCGCCTTGGCGAGGCCGGGGCCGATGGCGGCGGCGACATCGGCGGGGGTGGAGCCGGCGGGCATCTCACGCACGGAACCGTCGGGCAGGCTGATCTTGAACATCGTGGACATGGTTTTCTCGCGTTGATGCAACGGCCCTTAGCCGGGCAGGCCCGGCGCTTCAACCAGCACGCCGGCAGGATAGCACGGGTCCAGCTCGGCCAGGGTGGGTCGGGGCAGGCGCGGCTGGACCGAACCGCCGGTCGCCAGCGCCATCGCCGCCGCCAGCGCGGTGCCGGCGGGGGTAACGGCATGGGCCAGGCTGAGCGTCAGCGCTTCGGCGGCGGGAACCTTGCGTCCGGTCTGGAGCAGGTCATGCGCCACCGCCGCGCCGGCAAGGCGGGGCCAGAGCAGCAGCAGCACCGGCGCCGGTGCCAGCCCCATCGGCACGTGCGGATCGGCCAGCCAGGCGCTGTCGCCCATCACCACGTGATCGCAGCAGGCGACCACTTCGGCGCCGAACCCCAGCGCGGCGCCCTCGATTGCGGCGATCACCGGGATTTGCAGCGCGAGCAGGGCGGCGATGGTGTCGTGGTGGCGGGCGGTGGCGGTGATCGCGTGGGCAGGCTCGGCGGCGATGCGGCGCGACACCTCGAAATCGCCGCCGACGCAGAAATCGCTGCCATGACCGGTGATCACCAGTGCGCGCACGGCGCCATCGGCCGCCACCGTGGCGAGCGCATCGCGCAGCAGCACTTGCATCGGCAAGGTGGTGGCGTTGCGCTTTTCGGGGCGGTTGAACGCGAGGCACGCGACGGCGCCGCTGCGGGTCAGTTCGATCAGGGCCATGCGGTTCCCTTAGCACGGACCCTGCCTTGGCCAAGCCGTGACAAGCAGGCGCGTCAATTTGTAAATGACACTTGACATGAGTTGGGGATCGAAAGTAAAGGAACCTTGTCATTCAGGCAAGGAGGCTTTCCCATGATCGGACTCAAGAACCCCCACGGTCGCCGCTACTCGCTTCAGGTCGGCGGCCTGATGTTGCTGTATGGCGGCGCGCTGGTCGCCGCCAATTCGCTGGTGCCGGGTGCCGGCAGTCCGGCGCTGAAGCTGGCTTTTGCGGTGCTGCCGGCGCTGCCGATCGTCGGCGTGTTCGTTGCCATCGCCCGGCTGATCACCGGCATTCCCGACGAATACGTGCGGATGCTGCTGGTGCGCCAGTCGCTGGTGGCCACCGCGTTCATGCTGTCGATCGCCACCGCCTGGGGCTTTGCCGAAAGCTTCGATGTGGCGCCGCACGTCCCGGCTTATTACGCCGCGATCCTGTGGTTCGCCGGGCTGGGCTTCGGTGGCTGCGTCAATGCGGTGATCGAGCATGGCCCGCGCCGGGGAGCGGGCGAATGAACAACCGTCTTCGCGTGCTCCGCGCCGAACGTGGCTGGAGCCAGCAGGACCTGGCCGAACGGCTGGAGGTCAGCCGGCAGAGCGTCAACGCCATCGAGACCGGCCGCTACGATCCGTCGCTGCCGCTGGCGTTCCGCATCGCCGATCTGTTCGCCTGCACCATCGAGGACGTGTTCCAGCGCGATTGAGCGTGAACCGTCGCTACCTTTGCCATCGCTGAAATCGGAAAGGAATCCCACATGTCGGAACCCCTGCTCAAGCGCGCCTTTGCGGCGTGCGGCAAGCCCCGGGCCATGTTTGCCGTGGCCGTTGCCATCGCCGTCGCGGTCATGTCCGGGCACAAGGCCCATGCCGGAACCGCGCCGGTGCATTTCACGACGATCGCCCAGCCGGCGGCGATCGGGTCGATGTCGACCAACTGAACCTTGCCCCGGCGCGCGCGGCGGCCCAAGCTGGGGCGATGGACCATCTCGATCTTGCCGACGGCCGCCGCATCGCCTTTCGCTTCAGCCCCGGTGCCGAACCGGCGCTGGTGTTCTTGCCCGGCTACATGTCGGACATGGCGGGCAGCAAGGCGACGGCCCTGTTCGATGCGGCCCATGCCGTCGGCCGGGCGTGCCTGCTGCTGGACTATTCGGGTTGCGGGATGAGCGACGGGGCGTTTGCCGACGGCACGCTGGGCCGCTGGCGCGAGGAAGTGCTGGCGCTGGTCGAGGCGCATCGGCTGGGGCGGGTGGTGCTGGTCGGCAGTTCGATGGGCGGCTGGCTGATGCTGCTGGTGGCGCTGGTGCTGGGGGATGCGCGCGTGGCCGGGCTGGTCGGCATCGCCGCCGCGCCCGATTTCACGCAGTGGGGCTATACCCCGGCGCAGAAGGCCGAGCTGGTGGCGGGGCGGACGATCTTCGAGGACAATGCTTATGGCCCCGAGCCGACGCCGACTCACGCG